>DASRZG010000097.1:0-11277 GCA_035686585.1 Phycisphaerae bacterium | reverse complement strand
TGCGGGCCCGTCGCAACGAATCCCATTCGCACGGGACGTCTGTTGGCACGGCTACGAACGACGTAGCCGTGGCACCCCGGAAGGAGGCGTGGGCCCGGAGGTCGGGTGCCACCGTTGCGTAGTCGGCAACGGTGCCATTGTGGTTTCCCGGGGGATGTCCTGCCACGGGGTTCGGATGGCGCAGCCCCCGGCCACGAGGGCCGGGGGCAAAATAGAACGACCGTATGCGCGGGGTCGGGTGCCACGGGTGCGTTGACTACGCAGCCGTGGCACCCGCGTTCCGCGGGCTCGCGAGAACCCACCGTCAATCGCCCACTCCCACGATCCGCTCGTGCTCGGCCGCGCAGAACCGGTCGGTCATGCCGGCGATGTAGTCGCAGATGACGCGGTGGGGGCCTTCGGATTCGACGCGGCGGGCGTAGCGCGGCGGGAGGCGCTGGGGGTCGGCGAGGTAGGCGGTGAACAGGTCGCGGATGATCCCCCCGGCCTGCTCGTGCCGGCGGCGGGCCTCGTCGTGGTGGTAAACCCGCTCGAGCAAAAAGTCCTGAAGCTGCCTGACCGCCCCGGCCAGCTCCTGGCTGAACCCCGCCACGCGGTCACCGGCCGCCCGAAGGGCGGCGGGGGAGGCGGGGGCCGCCGCCTCCAGACGGGCGGCCGTGGCGGCGATGGCGTCGGCGGCCAGGATGTCCAGCACCGCCCGGCAGGATTGGATCCGCAGGTGGATGGGCCGGGCGCTGGGGTATCGGGTGAGGGTCGCCTCGGCGGCGCGGCGCCACAGGGCGAGCCCGTCGAGCTGGTCGGTGTCGATCCACCCGACCGCCAGGGCGTCGTACAGGTCGGCGGAGGTGTAGGCGATCTCGTCGGCCAGGTCCACCAGTTGCCCCTCCAGCGGTCCCCGCAGGCCGTCGTCGAACTCGCCCCCGCTGGGGGCGTCGTAGCGGGTCTGGTGCTTGGCCAGGCAGCAGCGGACCGCCCGGGTCAGGTTCAGCCCGCGGAAGTCGGGGTAGGGGTGTTCGAGGACGTCGACCACGCGGAGCGTCTGGCGGTTGTGCTCGAAGTGCCCGTGGTCGGCCATCAGCTCGTCCAGGGCCTGCTCGCCGGCGTGGCCGAAGGGGGCGTGGCCCAGGTCGTGGGCGAGGGCGGCCGCCTCGGCCACGTCCTCGTTGGCGGCCAGGGCGCGGGCGAGGGAGCGTGCGACCTGGGCGACCTCCAGCGTGTGCGTCATGCGGGTGCGGAAGTGGTCCTGCTCGTGGGGGACGAACACCTGGGTCTTGTAGTCCAGCCGGCGGAAGGCGGCGCAGTGGACGATCCGGTCGCGGTCCCTCTGGTAGCAGGTGCGGTAGGGGTGGTCGCCCTCGTGGTGGACCCTCCCGCCGCTGTCGGCGACGCGCAGGGCGTAGCCGGCCAGCCACCGGTCCTGGCAGTCGAGGTATCGGGTTAGCGGTGTCTCAGGCATTGCCGGTGGCACAGGTTTGTATTTTCGGTGGCACAGGTTTGTAACCCCGCCGGGGTTGAAAACCTGTTCCACCTACCTCATCGGCCATAGACGGCCACGGGGATCTTCAGCTCCTCGGCCTTGGCCAGCAGCTTGCGGCGGAGGCGGGAGAGCGACTCGGGGATCACCCGGACGTCGCCCAGGACGGCCATGAAGTTCGTGTCGGCCTGCCAGCGCGGCACCACGTGCAGATGCAGGTGTCCCGGCAGCCCCGCGCCGGCGCAGCGGCCCACGTTCATGCCCACGTTGAACCCCTCCGCGCCGATCGTCTCGGTCAGCAGGACGGTGCCGTCGCGGGTCAGCTCCATGATCTCCACCAGCACGTCGCCGGCCAGGTCCGCGAGGTTGCCCACGTGGGCGGCCGGGGCGACCAGCAGGTGCCCGGCCGTGTAGGGAAACTTGTTCATCACCACGATGCAGCGGTCCGTCCGCCACAGCAGCAGGTTCTCCTCGTCCTTGCCCTCCTGCTGGCGGGCGTTGCACAGGAAGCACCCGTCATCGTTCCCGAGGCTCTCGATGTACTCGATCCGCCACGGGGCGTGGATGTTGCGTTTCCGATCGGCATTGTGGGACTCATCGCTCATGCGCGCAGTATATAGGCATCCCCGGCGAAATGACAGTCGCCCCCCAACCCGGGGCGCCCTTCCCACCTCCCGCGCAGACTGACAGTCGCCCCCCCGACCTTGGGCACCTTTCCCGCTTCCCGTGCAGACTGACAGTCGCCCCCCAGCGGAAGTCGGAGCGAAGCGAAGATGCCCTCGGTACGGGGGGTTACAAACCTTGGGCAACCCACGACCCCGACGAGGGAAGACGCACGGAAGGGCTCGACCGAACGGGGCGTCCATAACCTCCCGTACCGAGGGCATCTTCGCTTCGCTCCGACTTCCGCTGGGGGGCGATTGTCAGTCTGCGCATGGAGCACAGTGTGTTCCGGCGCGGTGGGATGATGCCCCTCGCGCCTACAGGCATGACCTGACTTATCACGTCCGTCATCCTCATTTCCTCGGATCGGTGTTTGCCGCAGACTCGCTTGCCCCGTTCGCGGAAGGCCTGGCGGATTGGCCAAAACGCTCGCCCAACCGCGCAAGACAGCCCTTCGGGGCGGGCGCCAACCCGGATGAATACTTCTGCAATCGGCGGGTCCGGGGAGGGTCGGATCGCCCCGGGCTGCTCGGGCCGGGAAGCCGGCCTGCAACAGCGCCGCCCGCGATCCGACCCGTGCAGGTGTGGGGATGCATAAGACCCTATTCAAAAAAGACATGGATATCCCTTGTGCGGGCCGGCCTTGTGCGTATATAATCCGGGAAACGTGCAATACCGGTCGATGCGTTTCGTTAGCGGTGTACGTACGCGGAACCGATGGGCGGTCTCTGCGACTTGGAACCTCGGGAGACCGCGATGGTAGACCGATCTCTGTTCCGTACTGTGCTGTCTGGGCTGCTGCTGGTTACCGTCTCGGCGTCGGCTGGGGCCCAAGGCCTTGTGGCGAAGGTCAGGGTCGAGAATACAGCCGGGGATGTGTTGAGAAACGTCGTAGTCCGTGGTGCCATGCCCCTGCCCCCGGACTACGACAGGCCTATCGGTTGTCTGACGCTCCGATCGGGGGGCAAGGAAGTCCCTGCTCAGGTAAGCGTCCTGTCCACCTACGCGGGCTCCGACGCCGCGCATCCGGTCGGCCGACCCGAGGTGGTGCAGTTGTCCGTCAGGGTCCCCTCCCTGCCGGCGGGGTTCAGCGAGCTGGAGGTGGTCGAGCGCCCCGACGCGCCCCAGGCCGGAGCCGTCGGGCCGGGGAAGGCCGTGGCGGGCTGGCTTTCCCGCAAGGCGGCCGTGCTGGTCGAGGCGACGGACTGCTTCGGCCACCGTTACTCGGCCTCGGTCCTCCAGGCGGTCAACCGGATCGAGACCCGCCAGTCCGGGCCGGTGCTGACCGAGGAGGTCTACCAGGCCATCCTCACCCCCGTGGGCAAGGCGGACGACCCGGCCAAACCCGCCCTCAAGCAGTTCCTCCGCGTCCGGGCGTACCTGACCACCTACGCCGGCGAGGACTTCGCGTCGCTGGCGCTGATGATCCACAACGGGTCCGTCGATCACCCCAACGGGGACGTGTACTACCGCCAGATCCGCGTGGGCGTCCCCTCGTCGATGGGCATGATGGTCTGGAAGAAGCGGTTCAGCCCGGCCTCCGGGGCCGAGGCGGTGACCGAGGAGGGCACCACCTGGCAGCCCTGCCCGCCGGCGGAGGACGGGAAGGTTTTCGTCATGCCCGCCCGCGGAGCGGCCGTGCTGCGGACGTTTGTGCACGCGCCGGACGCCGCCAAACGTGCCGCCCTGTATGCCGACCACCAGCCTCTCTTCGTGCCCGCCGCCAGCCAAGAGCTGTTCAGTTGGTCCAACTTCCGCACCGCCCGGTACAGCGCGGGCAACTACCCTGTCCCCATGTCGCTGCCGAAGGAGGACCTGGACAAGTACCACCGGATCGTCCAGCGGCAGTGGACCAATCCGGAGCTGAGCTACCTGTCCAAACCGCCCAAGGGCGTGACGCTGCGGATGGGCCACGCCATTCCCGCGGGGGTCCCCTACGGCGGGATGACCGGCGGGGCGGGCGTGCAGTACGCCTTCGGCCTGGAGGCGATCGTCACCGCCTCGGCGCAGGGGCTTCGCCTTCACGTCCTGCTGGCCGACCGCAACTGGGACCGCCAGCGCGCCCATCGCTTCTATGACGACGGCCGGCCGTACACCTACGGCAGGGGCGTGGTGGAGGCCGACGGCAAGAAGTTCCTGGACGTGCCCGTGGACGCGCGAGGCTGGCCGAGGGAGACCCCCGCCGACCCCGCCTGCGCCGTCCAGGCGAAGCACGTCAAGGACAACAAGCTGCTGCACCCGGCCGCCGAGGCCCTGCAGCGTTATATGAACCACGACGACCAGCACCTGTGCCGCGTCTTCGACGCCGCCCCGGCCGCCTACCTCGCCTGCGACCCGGTCAACCGCGACCGGCTGGTCACCCTGGCGGGACAGGTGTGCGAGAAGCTGAACATCCACCCGTACAAGGCCAGGCCGAGCTTCGGCGGATACGGCAGCCTGCACGAGGCATGGAAGAACGTCAGTGCCCGCCCGGGCGCCGGCGTCGGCTTTGGCCGGGCGAACGGGTGGCTCAACCACGCCCTGGCGGCGGGGTTCTACCTTTCCCAGGACAAGCAGATTCGCCGGGACTGCGCGGACGTCGCCTGCGTGGACGTGGCCGTGCGCGAGAAGGCACAGATGCCCGCGGGCAACGTCACCGTTCACCAGCCGTACTCGAAGACGTGGGACGGCGGGTACTGGTACGTCAACGCCTGGCAGACGGTGGGGATCATGGGCCACGGAGCGCGGTGCCTGGCGGGCGTGCTGGACTCGCCGGAGGACCGGGACTTCGCGGACCGGCTCAAGAAGGTGTACGCGCGGGTGGGCACGTGGTCGGCGACGGTGGGCTGGAACGCCAATCTGAACGCCCCGGCCGGCAACGTCGGCCTGCGCCGCAAGGGGGAGAACGAGCCCCTCGAAAAGCCTTACATGGACGCCAAGAAGAGCGGCGGGACCAACCACTACTTCGGCAACGCCTACCTGTGGTACTACGAGCTGACGGGCAACGAACTGTTCCTGGAGCGTCTCCGCCAGACCGCCCGCGGCAACGTGGCCGCCGCCTCGGCGGGGATGATGCCCAACTGGTCCTACTGCCTGTGGCTGGCCCAGGGCGGGAAGATCCCCGAGCGGAAGGGATTCTGAGGATTCCCCGCGTTCCCTGACCCGGCCGGACAAGCCACACAACGGCCCCGACGGGACAAGCTTGTCCGGGGCACCCAGCCCTGACTTCTCCGCGGTCTCCGCGTCCTCGGCGGTTGTTGAAGGATGCGGGTTGGCTGTACTGCGTCGGCACGCGGGCCGCCAACCCGTTGGTTCGGAGACCCATTCATGGATTGTCGGCTCCTCGCCCTCACGCTGCTGGTCGTCACGCTGTTTCCCTTTTCTTTCGCCGCAGCCGCCGATGCCGCCCCGGCCACGCTGACCGTCGCCCACCGGGCGGAGCTGGCGGCGCTGTCGGACCGGTCGTGGGACAATGGCGTCCGCTGGTGCCAGACGGCCGTCACCAAGGACGGCGGCGTCCTGGTGTTCTACTGCGATCGGCAGGTCAAGATCTGCTACCGCTACAGCGCCGACGGCAAGGAGTTCGCCGAGCCCGTCCAGGTGGCCTCCGGCCTGTGCCCGGCCATCGCCCTGGACGCCGAGGACAACGTCTATCTCGTCTTCAAGGGCGAGGGCAAACGGGCCAGCTTCAAGAAGCTCCCCCGCACCGGCCCGGGGCAGTGGGACGCGACCGGGGAGGTGACCCAGCCGTTGGCGCAGTTCGGCGAGGGGCCGATCAACTTCCCGTCCGTCCTGATCCTGCCCGGCTCGGGGCGGATCTGGTGCGTGACCAACTACCAGACGGTGGACATCTTCTCGAAGCCCAAGACCGTGGAGTACGCCGCCCGCAAGCCCCGCGGGCAGGCGGTGGTCAGCTACTCCGACGACGGCGGAAAGAGCTGGGCCGAGCCCGTCTACGTGGGCTCCGACAGCGGGGACGAAGGCTCGGGCGTGGTGGTCCTGAGGCCCTGGCGGGGGCAGGCGACGTGGTGGTGGACGTTCTGGGACTGCGCGACCCCGGCGTGGGGCTTTTTTGACGGGTCGCGCCCACGTGGCCTGCGGGAGATCTTCCCGCACACCCGGTCGCGGATGGCGGTGGGGCATCCGTGGGACACCATCGAGGACCCCGCCGGCCGGCTGATCTTCGCCACCGGCACGGGCTCGTACACCTCCGGGCAGGTCTACAAGGTCTTCGACGGGTCGGCGTGGTCGGATGAAATCTGGCTCAGCGACAAGCGGGCCACGCTGGCCCTGCTGGGCGATGGGCAGCACGTCTTCTGCGCCGCCGTCGAGGGCGGGCAGGTCTCGCTGTACCAGTTGGACGGCACGAAGCCCGCCCGCCGGCCGGTGCTGTACACCGCGCCGGAAGGCAAGGCCATCGACCGGCCCATCCCGCCCCCGCCCGGCCGGCGGGCGAAGGGCTTTGTGCCGCTGTTTCTGGTCGAGGCCACCCCGCAGAAGGTTGGCACCCGGACCCGCCTGGAGGACATGCGTCTGACCTACCTGCGCCTGGAGGTCAAGCCGCTGGCCGAGGCGGCCCCGGACGCAGCGCCATTTGATCCCGCCACCGCACGCAATCCCGAGGCCTACAAGCCCATGCCCGTCGGCGACGAACGCGCCGAGCCCCGGACCGACGCGCCCAAGGACCGCAGGATCGTCCGCGTCGGCGGGCGGTGGGTGATCGTCTACGCCGACGACAACCCGGGCCGGCTGCTGGCGGCGCCCCTCGACGCCGGCAAGCTGGGCAAGCCGGTCGCGCTGATCGACGAGCCCGGCTGGGGGCGATTCCAGTGCTCCGCCGCCGCGGTTGGCGACGACGAGCTGGCGGCCGTGTATCCGGGGCCGGACCGGAAGGTGGTTCTCGTCCGCCTTACGGGCGTCAAGGATTGGGGCAAGAAGCCTCCGAAGGTTGTCCGGACTGTCTCGCCCGCTCAGGACACGTGGGGGTACCTGGCGCCCGCGGGGAACCTGTATGACAACGGCTGGCCGTCGATCTGCGCCGCCGGCAGGGCCGTGTCGGTGGCCGAGGTGCGGTACGGGGGCCTCCACGTCTTCCCCGGCGCCGGCCTCGGCGGCCACGAGCTCGTGCGCGCGCCGGGCTACCCCGACCCCGTTCGTCCCCGCCCGTCGCTGGTGTCGGCGGCTGGCGAAACCGTCCTGTTGTCCGGCGACGACGCCGGTCTGTGGGCGGGCACGTGTGCGCTCGACAAGCCGGCCCGGATGACCAAGATCGTCGCCGAGCCGTGGATCGGCCAGCACTACTCCGCCGTCGCCGACGGCGATCGGGTGGACGTGATCTACACCCCGGCCGCCTCGCACCTGGGCAAGAAGCTGATCGGCCACGCCCGGCGCGAGGGCGGGGCGTGGAAGCAGATGCCGCCGGTTGACACGGGCAACGTCATCCGCGGCCTGTCGCTGTGCGAGGTGGGCGGCGGGAGGCTGCTGGCGGTCTACTGCGTCCGCAACCCGCGCCCGGCCGAGGCCGCCAAGGGCGACGAGAAGATGAAGCGGTTCACCTACACCCTCTACCGGCGGACGTTCGACGGGACGGCGTGGTCGCAGCCGGTCAAGGTGACTTGGCCCGAGGTGCCCAAGTACCGCCCGGCCAACTGGAATGACTGGAATGAGGTGGGCGGGGTGGTGTATATACCCGAAACGGACCTGGGCCGGTTCCCGACGCTGCCGGCGTCGTCGGCAGGGCAGGCGAGCGTCCCGGTCGCCTGGATGGTGCCGGGGTTCGCCTGCATGCCCAAGAAGGAGCGGGTGGACCCGGACCGGGGCGGGCTGCTGGTCACCACGGAGATCAAGGTGGGCGAGGCAAGGAGTGGCAAGTGAAGATCGTCATCACCGGCGGCGCCGGCGGCGCCGGCAAGGCGTGCACGGCGGAGTTGTTGGGCAGGGGGCACCAGGTCCGCTGCATCGACCTGCTCGAAGGCCCCAACCCCAAGGCGGAAAACCTCATCGTGGACGTGATGGACCTGGGCGCCGTCGAGGAGGCGGTGGACGGGTTCGACGCCATCCTGCACCTGGCCGCGATCCCCGCGCCGCGCCCGCGCCCGGAATGGCCCGAGGTATGGCGCGTGAACACCCTGTCCACCTACAACGTCTTCGAGGCGGCCGCCCGGCGCAAGGTGCCCAAGGTCGTGATCGCCTCGAGCATCTGCGCATCCGGCTTCTGCGGCGGGTGGAAGGGCGACGACATTCAGTACCTGCCCGTCGACGAGGACCACCCCTGGCGCCCCCAGGAGCCCTACAGCGTCTCCAAGCTGGCCAACGAGTTCACCGCCCGCGGCTTCTCGATGTCGCTGGGGATCGAGGCGATCTGCATGCGCCTGGGCAACATCCGATATCCCAAGGGCGACGGGCTGGGCTATCTCGCCTGCGACCGGACGTTCGCGACGATCCGGCCCGAGGAGGTCGCCCAGGGCTTCCGCTGCGCCATCGAGGCCGAAGGCATCCGCTTCGGCGTCTACCACCTCACCGGCCTGTACCGCTACAACCAGGCCGGCGAGATCGAATCGCCCGAAGAGATCGTCGAGTCCGTCCGCAAGCGACTGGGCGGGGTGCCCGAGATCCGCAACCCCAACTGGGTCTTCTCCGGCAAAAGCACCTTCGACCTGACGCGGACGATGGAAGATCTAGGGTACGACCCGCAGCGATAAGACCGGGGTGCCACGGCTGCGTGGTCCGCAGCCGTGCCCACAGACGTGCCGCCCCGACGGGATTCATTGCGACCCGCCCGCGTTCCTGGGAAACGGTCGACGGGAGATTCGCCCGCGCGGACAACACAGTGGCACGGTTGCAGACAACGCAACCGTGGCACCCGGAACGGAAAAGACAGGAGTATGCCATGCCCGTATTCAAGCAACCCAAGCCGATTCACTTCACTCCGCAAAAGCCGGTCGAGAAGCATTTCCACGACTGCGACGAGACCTGGATCATCCTGGGCGGCTCGTGCAAGGCGTTCATGGTGGGCCGGGACGGGAAGGAGCAGTCGTTCCCCCTGACGGCGGGGGACATCTGGATGGTCGAGGCCGGCGTCGAGCACGGCTGCGACCCGGACGCCGGCGGCGTGGACATCTTCCCATTCATGGGCACCATCCCCGCCGGCGACGTGGGCAGCGGGCACCTGTACATGGAGCAGCACAACTACATGCCCACCCTCCACGTCATCAAGACGCCCATCGACCGGTACAAGAAGGCCTGAACCGGCGCGTACGTTCACCCGGAACGCGGGAGTCCCCAAAGCCCACGGATAGCGATCCGTGGGCTTTCCCCCCCGAGGTATTGACATGAAATGCGTTGTCCCCGTCACCCACGTTGTCATGGCACTGGTCGCCTCCTGCGCACTGGCGGACGAGCGGGTCGTCGCCCGGGTCAAGGTCCAGAACGCCTCGGGCGCCGCCATGACCGGCATCATCGTCCGGGGCTGCCTGCCGCTCCCGCGGGACTACGAAAAGCCCGTGGCCGCGTTGGCCCTGCGGGATGGGGCCGAGGTCCTGCCGACGCAGGTCAGCGTGCTGTCCACCTACGCCGGTTCGGACGAGCGGTATCCCGTCGGCAGGCCCGAGGTGGTCCAACTGGCGGCCGAGGTGGACCTGCCGGCCGGCGGGTTCAAGGAGTTCGACGTCGTCGAGGCCCCCGTGCGGGTCCTGTCCGAGTGGCTGCCGGCCAAGGCGCCCGTGGTGGTCGAGGCCGTCGATTGCTTCGGCAACCGCTACCGGGCGTCGGTGCTGGACCCCAAGGGCCTGATCGAGACCCGCCAGGACGGGCACGTGCTCACCGAGAAGGTGTACCAGTCCGTCCTGACCCCCGTCGCCGCGGCGCCGGCGGGCAAGCCGGCCCTCAGCAAGTTCCTCCGCATCCGCGCCTACGAGACCACCTACGCGGGCAAGCAGTACACCTCGCTGGCCCTGATGATCCACAACGGCTCGGTCGAGGACCCCAACGGCGACGTGTACTACCGCAGCCTCCGCGTCGGCGTCGGCGAGGGGGCGGCAGTGGCGGTGTGGCGAAAGAACTTCTCCCCCGCCGCCGAGGCCGAGCCGGTGGTCGAGGACGGCACCACCTGGCTGGCGTGCCCGCCGCCGGATCCGGGCGGGAAGCTGTTCGTCGTGCCCGACGGCTCGGCGGCCGTGGTGCGGATGACCGTCTTCGCCCCCGGCGCCGAGAAGGAGGCCCGGCAGTTCAACGACTTCGCCCCCATCTTCGTGCCCGTCCCGTCGCAGGAGCTGTTCAGTTGGTCCAACTACGCCACGGCCCGGTACGGGGCGGGTAAGTACCCCATGCCTCTGGACCTGGGCGCCAACGCCCTCCAGGCCGCCGACGCCGTCGTCAGCAGCCGGATGGGCAACCCCACGCTCGGCCCTGACGTGCTGGTGTACCTCCGCCAGAATCCCGGTGCGCCCTCGCGAACCCTCGGCCACGCCCTGCCGGCCGGCACCAGCTACGGCGGCAAGACCGGCGGGGACGGCATCCTCTACGTCTTCGGCGCCGAGGCCGCCGTCACCGGCCACCACGACCTGATCAAGCTCCACGTCCTGCTGGCCGACCGGCACTGGGACCGCCAGCGGGCCCACCTGTTCCACGAGGACGGCGCCCCCTACACCTATGGGCGGAGGCTGGTCAAGGACAACGGCGTGACGGTGCTTGACGAGGCCGACAGCCACTTCTTCCGGGCCAAGCACATCACCCCCGCCGACCCCGCCTGCAAGGTCCAGGCCGACTACGTCAAGGCCAACGATCTGCTGAGCCCACAAGCGCAGAAGCTGCTGGGCTACATGGACCACGACGACCAGCACCTCTGCCGCCTGTTCGACGCGGTGGCGGCCGTGTACCTGGCCTGCGACCCGCTCGACCGCGATCGCCTGGTCACGCTGGCCGGGCAGACCTGCTGGAAGAGGAACATCCACCCGCTCAAGGGCAAGACGACCGGCGGGTGGCTGTCGCTGTACGATGCCAAGCGCAAGGTAGACGCCAAGGCCGGCGCCGGCGTGTTCTTCGGGCGGGAAGACGGCTGGCTGATGCACTCGCTGGGGCTGGGGTTCGCCCTGTCGAAGGACAAGCAGTTCCGCGCCGACTGCGTCGCGGTGGCGGAAGTGGACGCCGACGTCTGCATCCGC
>DASRZG010000096.1:0-9050 GCA_035686585.1 Phycisphaerae bacterium | reverse complement strand
GGTTCCTGTTCGTCGCCATGCTCATCCGCCTCCGCCCCCAGAAGGTCAGCCCCCGATTCATCCACACGATCAACCTCGCCTGCGGCGTGCTCCTGACGGTGCTGGGGGCGACCCTGGCCGCCGCGTCGCTGTGGCGGTGAGCCGCCGGCCGAAGAAGATACGCCGAACGGCCCGAAGCGGCAGGACCTCCCCCACGGCCCGGCGGGGTTCCCGGACGGTTGACGGATTCCCGGAAGCGCGGTATTATCTTCATCACTAAATGGGTCCGAGTGGCTTGGTGTGTCCGCACGGCGGCTGCTTCCGTGCCGTGAGTTTTCCGGCCGGGTTCTCGGGCCCGATCGGCGCACGGCGGCGCCTTCCCACAAAGCGAGCGAATTCTGAAGGAGGCGAACCATGGCACGAACGGCGACCCCCGTGTGTGTGCTGGCAATCCTGTGCCTGTGTGTATCGGCCTGGGCGGACCCGTCGGAGCCGGACAGGGAGTTTCGCTGCAACCTGCCGGTATCCGACGTCAACAAGCCCGCCGACCCCAAAGGCCCGGGCGGGTTCCAGAGCGGCTACCAGAGAAGTTGCGGGATGGCGTCGGTGGCCAGCATGCTGTACGCCGCCGGCTACCGGGACATACCCGCGACCAACTCCTCGTCGGGCAAGCCGCTGACCATGTCGGGCCAGGAGGCCGGCAGCGCGCAGGACCTGTACAAGGGCATCGTCGAGAGCGAGAACGTCAACCACTACGGGGGCAGCCAGGGGTGGGGTCCGGACAGGCAGAAGCAGTGGGCGAATGACTACATCGCCAAGAACCCGGGCGTCGCCGGGGCCAGCTACGGCTACACGTACACGAAGACCACCTCGCCGAAGCTCGGCGACGTCACCGCCGGCCTGGCCTCGGGCAAGATGACCGACCTCTGGCTGGAGAAAGGCGCCGAGCACCATAGCGTCGTGGTCCAGGGCGTGGACGTGTGGGAGGACGCCAACGGCAAGGTGACGGCCGCCAAGGTGTACATCTACGACTCCAACGACGGCGCGACGGGCCTGAAGGGGTATGACGTGGTGTTCGGCCAGCACGGTTACTGGGGCCTGAAGGACTACCCCAAGACGGGCGACATCTGGTGGGTGCGCGCGACGGGCACGATGACGCCAACGCCGGGCGCCCTGCTGCTGGGCGCGATGGGCCTGGGCATCGTGGCGTGGCGGCGACGGCGGGCGGCGTAGCTTCCGCGTGTGAAGGCGAGGGGCGCAGCCTGCCGGTTCGTTCGCGGCGTTCGCGGCTTCTGACGGGATCGAGCAATCCCCTAGAACTGCCGCAGGAAGCGGACGTCGCTTTCGAACAGCAGGCGGATGTCGGGGATGTTGTACTTGCGCATGACCATCCGCTCGATTCCCAGGCCGAAGGCCCAGCCGGTGTACCGCTCGCTGTCGTAGCCGACGGCGTCCAGGACGTTCGGATCCACCATGCCGCAGCCGCCCAGCTCGATCCAGGCGGTCGAGCCGTCCGGGTAATGGAACAGCAGGTCGACCTCCGCCGACGGCTCGGTGAAGGGGAAGAAGCTCGGACGGAATCGCGTCCGCACCTCCGGCCCGAAGTAGGCCTTGCAGAACTGGTCCACGTCGCTCTTGAGGTCGGCCATGGACACGCCCTCGTCCACGTACAGGCCCTCGAGCTGGTGGAACATGAAGCTGTGCGTGGCGTCGACCGTGTCGGGGCGGTACACCCGCCCGGGGCTGACCACGCGGACGGGGGGGTCCTGCGACTCCATCACGCGGATCTGCACGGTGGAGGTCTGGCTGCGGAGCATGACGGCGGGGTTGATGTAGAAGTTGTCCAGCGGGTCCCGCGCGGGGTGGGCCTCGGGGATGTTGAGGGCGTCAAAGTTGTGCCGCTCGTCCTCGACCTCCGGCCCGTGGGCGACGGTGAATCCCATGCGGGCGAAGATCTCGGTGATCTCCTCGATGGTCTGCGTGATCAGGTGCCGATGGCCCATTCGCAGCGGGGTGCCGGGCAGGGTCATGTCCACGGCCGCACGGGTCGGGCCGGCGGCGGCGGCCAGCTCGGACTTTCGCTTCTCGTACTCCGCCGTCAGGACGTTCTTGACGCGGTTGGCGAGTTGCCCGAAGTCGCGTTTCTGATCGGGAGGCAGCTCTTTGAGGGCGGCCATGGCGGCCTTGACGGCGCCCTTGGCGCCGAGGAAACGGATGCGCCACTTCTCCAGCTCGTCGGCGCCGGGGGCGGCGCGGAGCGCCGCCAGCGCGTCTTCGCGGAGCCTTTGAAGCTGGTCGGTCGCGGCCATGATCGCCTCCCCGCCTCGGTCGCCCGGGCCGGCGGCATCAGTCGGCCTTGGGTTTGCCCTTGCCGGCCCTGGGCTTGTCCTTGCCGGCCTTGGGCTTGTCCTTGCCGGCCTTGGCGGCGGTCTTCTTCCTGGTGGCCGCCTTCTTCCCGGCGGGCTTGGGCTCGCCCTGCTTGCCGGCGGCCTTCTTCGGGGCGGCCCTCTTCGGAGCGGCCTTCTTGGGGGCGGCCTTCTTGGGGGCGGCCTTCTTCTCGGCCGGCTTCTTCTCGGCCGGGGCGGGCAGGGGCGCTTCGGCCTCGGGGGCCTCCGCGGGAGCGGGCTGGGGGACGGAGGTCGGCTTGGCGCCGGAGGCGACGGCGACGATCTCGTCGAAGGCGCCCGGGTCGGCGATGGCGACCTCGGAGAGCATCTTGCGGTTCAGCGCAATCCCGGCGCCGGCGAGTGAGTTCATGAACCGGCTGTAGGTCAGCCCCCGCTGGCGGCAGGCGGCGGAGACGCGGGTGATCCACAGTTGGCGGAAGTCGCGCTTGCGGAGTTTCCTGCCGATGGTGGCGTATCGCCCCGCGCGGAGCCAGGCTTCCCGCGCGACGCGGTACCGGCGCGAAGCCGCCCCGATCTGCCCACGGGTGGATTTGAGGATCTTCTTGTGCTTTTGGGTGCGAGCGGCACCCTTTCGTGCGCGTGGCATGCTGTGCTCCTGTCTGAGCCGCCGGACCCCGCTGCCGCGGCGCGGGCCGCGGCGCGGGCGTTGTGCACCCGGCTGGCTACGGTTCGTGCTCTACAGGCCCAGCAGCTTGCGGGCCTGCTTGGCGAAGCCGCCGGTCAGTTCCCTCTCGCCCCGCAGCTTTCGGAGGCGTTTGGGGGACTTGCGGCTCGCGAGATGGCTGGTCAGGGGGCGGTGTTTGCGGAGCTTGCCCCTGCCGGTCACCTTGATCCGGCTGGCGACGGCCTTCTTTGTCTTCATCTTCGGCATGGGACGACCTTAAAAAACGCCGCGGGCCCAGCCGTTCGGCCGGGGCCTGAACCGTCCGCCGGAACGGCACTGCCGCCGTCCCGGATGGTCTAAAGATCGGCCATTCTAGCGGGACGGGGCCTGCTGTAAAGCGTTTTTTTCGGGAGACGCAAGCGGCGGGGGCGGGGAGCGAGAGGAAGACAACAGATACACGCTCCCCCGCGGGTCGCGGCCAGACGCCGGAGGACCGGCGGCGATTGCTAGTTCGCTGTCGTGGGGGGCTCGGGACTCGGGGGGGTCGCGGCCGCCGCCTGCTCCGCCGGGGCCGGGGCCTTCTCGACAGGCGCCCCCTGCTCCGCCGGGGCCGGGGCCTTTTCGACAGGCGCCCCCTGTTCCGCCGGAGCCGGGGCCTTTTCGACAGGCGCCCCCTCCTCCGCCGGGGCCGGGGCCATCTCGACAGGCGCCCCCTGTTCGGCCGGGGCCGGGGCCTTCTCGACAGGCGCCCCCTCCTCCGCCGGGGCGTTCTCGGCGGACTCTTTGGTCCGCGTCCGCATGGCCTGGCGGGCCTTTTCGGTCGGCGAGAAAACGACGCTCATCGACCGGCCCTCCATGCGAACCTCCCGGTCCACCTTGGCGAACTCGTTCAGCATGTCGGCGACGCTCTTGAGCACGTCGCGCCCGAGTTCGCGGTGGGCCATCTCCCGGCCACGGAAGCGGAGCGTGAACTGCACGCGGTCGCCGCGCTCGAGGAAGTCCCGCGCCCGGTTGACTTTGATCTCCAGATCGTGTGAGCCGATCTTGGGCGTGCGGATGCGGATCTCCTTCAACTCCGTCTCGTGCCGGTGACTCTTGGCCTGGCGGTCCTTCTTCTTCTGCTCGTACATCCACTTGCCGTAGTCCATGATCCGGCATACCGGCGGACTGGCATTGGGCGCCACTTCGACCAGATCGAGCCCCGCTTCCCGTGCCCGATTCAACGCCTCCCGCGTGTCGATGACCCCGACCTGTTCCCCGTTCTCATCGATCACCCGGATCGGAGACACGCGGATGCGCTCGTTACGACGAATTTCTTTTGCGATGGTTGCTGTCCTCGATTCACCTTGCTTGCGGCGCCCGGGGCCACCGTGGACCCGTCTGCGCCAGCCGATGATATTCTAACGGCATCCCGCCGCCATTTCAGCTTTCCTCGCCCTCAAAGGCTTTTTTTGTGCCCCGCGTCTGGGCCTCCGCCTTCAGGGCCGCCACGGCCTGCTCCAGCGGGAACGCCCCGGCCTCCCCCCTGCCCCGCAGGCGGACCGCGACGGTCCCGGCCTCCGCCTCCCGTCCGCCCACCACGAAGATCGCCGGCACCTTCTGCATCGTCCACCGCCGGATGCGGGCGCCGATCTTGTCCGCCCCGCCGTCCAACTCCACCCGCAGCCCGGCCTCGCGGGCGGCGGAGGCGACCTTCTCGGCGTATTCGGCGTGCTTCTCGCTGACCGGCAGCACCGCCACCTGCACCGGCGACAGCCACACCGGGAACGCCCCGCCGAAATGCTCGATCAGGATCCCGATGAACCGCTCGGGCGACCCCAGCGGCGCCCGGTGGATCATCACCGGCCGGTGGGCGGTGTTGTCCGCCCCCACGTACTCCAGGCCGAACCGCTCCGGCAGGTTGTAGTCCACCTGGATCGTCCCCAACTGCCACTCCCTGCCGATGCAGTCGGTGACGACGAAGTCGATCTTGGGCCCGTAGAACGCGGCCTCGCCGGGCTCCTCGGTATAGTTCATGCCCAGCTTGCGGACCACGGCGCGGATGTTGGCCTCGGCCCGGTCCCAGTTTTCCGCCAATCCGATGTACTTGGCGCTGTCCGGGTCGCGCAGGCCGATCCGCACGCGATAGTCGGCCAGCTCCAGGGTCCGCAGGACGTACTGGGTCAGGTCCACGCAGGACTCGATCTCGGCCTCCAACTGCTCGGGCGTGCAGAAGATGTGGGCGTCGTCCTGGGTGAACCCGCGGACGCGGATCAGCCCGCTCAGCTCGCCGGACTGCTCGAACCGGTAAACCGTGCCGAACTCGCTCAGCCGGACGGGCAGGTCGCGGTAGCTGTGCTGCTCGACCTTGTAGATCTGGATGTGGTGCGGGCAGTTCATCGGCTTGAGCAGGTATCCCGCGTCCTCGCCCATCGCCATGGTGGGGAACAGCCCGTGCTCGTAGTAGGGGTAGTGCCCGCTGGTGCGGTACAGGCCGATCTTGCCGATGTGCGGGGTGATGACCGCCTGGTATCCGCGTTTCAGCAGCTCGCCGCGGAGCCAGCCCTCCAGCTCCATCCGGATGATGGTGCCCTTGGGCAGCCACAGCGGCAGCCCCGGGCCCACCTCGTCGGAGATCATGAACAGGCCCAACTGCCTGCCCAGCACGCGATGGTCCCTCTGGCGCGCCTGCTCGATCCGCTCCAGGTGGGCGGTGAGCTCCTTCTTGTCGAAGAAGGCCGTCCCGTACACGCGGGTGAGCATCTTGCGGGTCTCGTCGCCGCGCCAGTACGCCCCGGCCACCGCGATCAGCTTGAAGGCCTTGCCGACCTTGCCCGTCGAGGGCAGGTGAGGCCCGCGGCACAGGTCGGTGAAGTCGCCCTGCTCGTACAGGCTCACCCGTTCCACGCCCTCGTCGCGGACCAGGTCGTCGATCATCTCCGTCTTGTAGTTCTGGCCCATCTCGGCGAAGCGGTTCTTCGCCTCCGCCACCGGAAGCTCCACCCGCCGCAGCGGGATGTCCTCGGCCACGATCCGCGCCATCTCGGCCTCGACCTTCTCCAGGTCCTCGCTGCCGAGGGGGGTGGGCAGGTCGAAGTCGTAGTAGAACCCGTACTGGAAGTCATCCATCAGGGCCGGGCCGATGCTGTACTGGACCTTCGGCCCGTACAGGCGGCGGACGGCCATGGCCATCACGTGGGCGGCCGTGTGCCGGAGGATCTCCAGGGCCGCGGGGTCGCGGGGCGTGAGGATTCTCAGCTCATGCTCGCCTTCGGGGATCGGGACCGACAGGTCCATCGCCTCACCGTCCACCTCGGCCGCCACGGCCGCGCGGGCCAGGCCGCCGGAGATCTCCTCCGCCACCTCGCCCGGCGAGACGGGCCGGTCATACCGGCGAACGCTGCCGTCGGGAAGTTGGATCACAATGTCCATGTCTCGGCGCTCCTCTCGCTGCCGCCGGCCCGGTGCGCCACGCCGCGGGAAACAAGGAAGCCGGTGCACGAAGGTTCCAGGACCCACGACGAGCGCGACCGGATGGATCCGGCAAGGCGCTCAGCACGTCGTCGTGGCCGTCGTAGTCCTGGACATGGTTCGTGCACCGGCTCTCGTTTCACTACCAGCGTACCGCACCGGCCGCGGGTGTCAATGCCATTTCAGCCGCGCCAGCCCGCCCAGGCGGACCGTTCAATTGCGGATTGCGGATTTCGGATTGCGGATTGAACAGAAGAAGAAGCAGGCAGAGCCGCGAGGGGGCGCCGCTTCTTCTTCTGTTGCTTCTTCTCAATCCGCAATTCGCAATCCGCAATCCGCAATCAAGTCAGGCCCAGCGGATCAGGCCCATTTCGCGCGCATCCGGCATGGCCGGGTGGCGCGGGAGGACGCGGACGGTGTACCCGGCCAGGCCCGTGCGGGTGCAGGGCATGTCGGCGGTGTACTGGACGCGCCCCTGGGGGTCGGCGTTGCCGACGGGGGCCATCTCGACGGCATCGCCCCCGGCCAGCAGCCCGTCGGCGTCGAGCAGTCCGTGGTAGAGCTGGACGGACACGTCGCGGGGCGTGATCGGCCCGAGCAGGACCGTCGCCTCCACGCGAACGGGCACCCCGACGCTGGAGGCGCCGTCCATGTTGTCCTGGACCTTCTCGATCCGCACCTGAGGGAACTGCTGGGCGAGCCAGATCTTCCAGTCCGCCAGGCGGCGGGCGCCGGCGAGGTCGTCGGCCGTCAGCTCGCGCCATCGCCGGGACGCGGGCAGGTAGTACTTCTCCACGTATTCGCGGAGCATGCGGTTGGTGTTGAACTGCGGCGCCAGGCGGCGCATGGTCGCCTTCATCCGCTGGATCCACTCGCGCGGCAGCCCGTCGGGCCCGCGCCGGTAGAACACCGGGGCGATCTCCTTGCCCAGCAGGTCGTACAGGGCGCGGCTCTCGACGGCGTTCTGGTAGTCCAGGTCCTCGTAGGTCTCGCCCTGACCGACCGCCCAGCCCACCTCGGGGGTGTACCCCTCCACCCACCACCCGTCGAGGACGGACAGGTTCATCCCGCCGTTGGCGGCGACCTTCATCCCGCTGGTGCCGGAGGCCTCCATGGGCCTCAGCGGCGTGTTCAGCCACACGTCCACGCCCTGGACGAGGTAGCGGGCGAGGTTCATGTCGTAGTCTTCCAGGAAGACGATGTTCCGCCGGAACTCGCTGCGCCGGGCAATGTGGACGATCTGGCGGATCAGCTCCTTGCCGGCGTTGTCGCGCGGGTGCGCCTTGCCGGCGAAGAGGATCTGCACGGGCATGGACGGCTCGTTGAGCAGCGCGTTGAGGCGCTCGACGTCCTGAAGCAGCAGGTTCGCCCGCTTGTACGTGGCGAACCGCCGGGCGAAGCCGATGGTCATGGCCTCGGCGTCGAGCACCTCCTCCGCCGCGGCCAGCTCGCTCGAACCGGCGCCGCGACGCATCAACTGGTCCCGAAGCCGCCGGCGCGCGAACGACACCAGCCGTTCCCGGCGCCGCTCGTGCGTCCGCCACAACTCGGTGTCGGGAATCTGGTCGGCGCCCTCCCAGACGCGGATGTCGGCGGGCTGCTCCTGCCAGTCCGGACCCAGGTAGCGGTTGTACAGCTCGGCCAGGTCGTGACTGATCCAGCTGCCGGCGTGGATGCCGTTGGTCGTATGGCCGATCGGCACCTCGTCCGACGGCAGCGACGGCCACACCCCCGCCCAAAGCCGCCGGCTCACCTCCCCGTGAAGCCGGCTGACGCCGTTGCGGTAGCTGCTCAGGCGCAGCGCCAGCACGGTCAGGCTCATCGGCTCGTCGTCGTGGTTGGCGTCCTGTCGGCCCAACGCCAGGAACTCCTCGCGCGACAGGCTCAGCTTCTGCCAGTAATGGTCAAAGTACTTGTCGATCAGCCAGGGCTCGAAGGCGTCGTTGCCGGCCGGGACCGGCGTGTGCGTCGTGAACACGTTCGACGCCGCCACCGCCTCCCGCGCCGCCTGGAACGACATCCCCCGCTCCTCCATCAGCAGGCGGATCCGCTCCAGGCCCAGAAAGGCCGAGTGCCCCTCGTTCATGTGGTAGACGTCCGGGGCGATGCCCAAGCCCCTCAGCGCCTGCACCCCGCCGATGCCCAGGAGGATCTCCTGGCGAATCCGCATCTCCTGGTCGCCGCCGTAGAGCTGGCCGGTGATCTGGCGGTCCTCGGGGGAGTTCTCCGGCACGTTGGAGTCGAGCAGGTACAGCGCCACTCGCCCCACCCGCACGGTCCAGACCTGCACCTTCACCGCCCGCCCGGGGAAGTCCACGCTCACCATCAACGGGGCGTCCCCGCGGAGCACCTGCGAGACCGGCAGGTTGTAGAAGTCGTTCCGCGGAAACAGCTCCAACTGCCACCCGTCGGCGTTGAGGCGCTGGCGGAAGTAGCCCTGCTGGTACAGCAGCCCCACCCCCACCAGGGGGATGCCCAGCTCCGAGGAGCTCTTGAGGTGGTCGCCCGCCAGCACACCCAGCCCGCCCGAGTAGATCGGCAGCGACTCGGTCAGGCCGAACTCGGCGCAGAAGTAGGCGATCCGCGGCCCCTCCACCGGACCATAGTGG
>DASRZG010000095.1:0-11888 GCA_035686585.1 Phycisphaerae bacterium | reverse complement strand
TTACACGGTCTTGGGGGCAACACCCCGGAAACGCATTTAAGGCATTGCGCAAGCGGCGCTTCGGAGGCGTGACGGGGTGTTTACAAAACGGGTTTTTGTAAACAGTCGCCAGACGCCTGTCGATCATGCGGGGGGCGCGGGGTCGTGCTGATCAGGTGCGGGTGGTCTGGGGCAGGACGCCGATCTCGCCGTAGGTGACGATGCAGTTCTTGCCGCGGTCCTTGGCGACGTACAGGGCGCGGTCGGACATGGAGACCAGGGCGTCGGCGGATTCGGGCCTGTCGGAGCGGAGGGAGGCGACGCCGATGGACAGGGTCACGCCGCGTGCCTTGGTGAGCCCGGGGGTGGCGACGGACAGTTGACGCCGGATGCGGTCGGCGACGTTGATGGCCATTTCCATGGCGGTGTGGGGCAGCAACAGGACGAACTCGTCGCCACCGTACCGGGCGGCCATGTCGCTGCTGCGGAGGGTGGAGCGAATCACGTCGGCGGCGGTGACCAGGATTCGGTCCCCGACCTGATGGCCGAGGGAGTCGTTGAGGTCCTTGTAGCGGTCCAGGTCGCACATGGCGCAGGAGAGGTCGAAGTCGTAACGGTTGGCCTCACCGTAGTAGCGATCGAGCATCTCGGAGAACGCCCTGCGGTTGGCCAGCCCGGTGAGGTGGTCGGTGTCGGCCATGGTCTGCATCTTCTGCAGCGACTCTTCGAGCTGGGTGTTCTTGACGCGGACTTCCTCGATGCTGGCCTCGAGTTCGCGCTGGAGGCGGCGGTTCTCCTGCTTGAGCCGGTGCTGGCGGATGTTCTTCTCGACGACGACGGGTACGGCGAAGAGGTAGTCTCCGAGCTTGACGAGGTAGTCCTGGGCGCCGCGGCGGATGGCCTCGGCCGCGGTGGCGGAGGAGTTGTTGCCGGTGACGAAGATGACGGGGATATCGCGACGGTCGAGGATCTGCTCCAGCAGCTCGATGCCGGAGACGTCGGGCAGTTGGAAGTCCAGCAGGACGGCGTCGAACTGGCTGAGGTCCTGGGCCATGGCCTCGGCCCCGGACCGCGCGCCGACGACGCGGGCGCCGGGGCGGTCGTGGAAGTACATCCGCATCGCGTCGCAGATGAGTTCGAGCTGATCGGGGTCGTCCTCGACGACCAGCGTGCGGGGGGTCACGGGGTCGTCCCAGGCGTGGACATGGTCTCCCGCGGAGCGGTACCGGTAACTCGAATCGGCGGCGTCGGGAAACGTCATGCGTCCTCTCCTGCCGTTGTCCGCCCCGGCCTCACCTGGCCGGGGCCCGCGTCAATCCACCGCCGGGTGGCCGGCGTCGGCAAACTCGGTCTTGTCCGTCGTCTGGTGGTCAAAGGGATTCTCCCCGCCGGGCGCGGTGCGGCGAGCGTTCAGCGCGAAGCAGAAGTCCGATCCGTGGCCCAGTTGCGACTGCACCCACGCCCGCCCGTCGTAGTTCTGGGCGATGCTCCGGACCAGCGCCAGGCCCACGCCCTTGCCCGGCACGCCGGCCTGGCTGGCCCCGGCGGCGCGGCGGAAGACGTGGAAGATGCGCTCCTGGTCCTCGGGCGCGACGCCGGGCCCGTTGTCGGTCACGTGGAACTCGTGCATGTCGCCGACGGGGCGGTAGCGCACCTCGATCCGCGCGTCGGCCTGGATCACCATGTACTTGATGGCGTTGTCGATGAGGTTCTGGAAGACCTGTCGCATCCGGTTTCGCTCCGCCCACAGGGTGGGCATGGGCTCGTGGATCGACAGCTCGATGCCCTTGGCCTTCAGCTCGTATTCGAACGTCCCGCGGAGGTCCTCCAGCAGTTCGCGGAAGTGGACCATGCTGCGGCGCTGGGGGCGGGTCTTGACCCGGCTCAGCTCCAGCAGCTCCGTCAGCAGGTCGGTGCCGGCGTCGACGTTGGCCTGGATTCGCTGGAGGCGGGCGATGACCTCCTCGGGCAGCTGCTGGCGGTGGCGGACGGAGATCATCGTCGCCATCCCGGCGATGTTCCGCAGGGGGGCGTTCAGGTCGTGGCTGACGGCGCGGAGAAAGTCCTCCTTCTCCGACATCTCCTCGCGCAGCCGGATGTTGGCTCGCTCCAGATCGGCGGTGCGTTCGGCCACCTTGCGCTCGAGGGATTCGTTGGCCAGGCGGAGCTGGGCCTGGGAGGCCTGCAGCTCCCCGGCCATGGTGTCGAAGGAGCTGGCCAGGGCGCCGATCTCGTCGTTGCGCCGGGTGTGGACGCGGGCGGACAGGTCGCCCTGGGCGAGCAGGCGGGTGGCCTCGACGAGCCGGCGGATCGGCACGGCCACCACGCGCCAGACCAGCAACTGGCCCAGCGGGATCGCCAGCAGCACCACCAAGGCGCCCACCATGGACACCTCTCGCTGAAGGCCCGCCAGCATGGCGGCGGTGGGGCGGGTGTCCAGCACCAGGCGGACGCCCCCGACCAACTGGCTCCTCTGCCCGTCGGGGGCGGGGGTCAGCACGGGCTGGCCCACCTCCAGGAAGGCGTCGCCGATGTGGGTTTCGTAGGACAGGCTGGGGGATTGCGTGACCGCCCGGATCCGCTGGAACCCCGTGGCGGCGCGCTCCGCGTAGGCGACGGTCCGTCCGTTGCGGTCCAGCACGGCGGCGCTCTGCACTTTAGGCTTGGTCAGCAGTTCGTTCACCAGTGTGTGCAGGGAGACGACGTTGTCCTCGGCCAGCGCCGGGGCCGCCGACAGCGCCAAGCCGGAGGCCAACTGCCCGGCCTGCTGATGGTCGGCGTGCCGGAGGATATCTCGCGTGGCGGCATAGTAGAACCATCCACCGGCCGTGGTGGCGAGCAGCACCACCACCGCCAGGATCAGGACCGACTTGACCTGTATGCTTATCTTTATTGAACGTGGCATGTTACAGGAACTCGCGCCGGCGGCTTTCCCTTCACGCAGGACGGGGACCGGCCTTGCTGTGGTCCCTTTGCGCCTATCGGCGATTCCATTGCACCCCTTGCGTTACGATCCGCCCGGCACGTATGTTGCCCGCCCACGCTGTCCGAGGACCTGAAGCCGGTGTGTTCTCATAACGGGTTTCTTTGGAAGGTATTATGCATAGAGACTCGACCTGGTTGCCGGTGCCGGAAGCGGGCGGCGACGGGATCCCACGGCATCTTGTAGGCGCGAATCCGATTTTAGGGCTTGTCAGAATCGGGATCTTGGGGTAAAAGGGTAGGCAAGGCGGGTCGCCCGGGAACGGGCGGAGGGTCCCGTCCCGCTCACAATCGGCACACGTTTCATTGGCATTTGTTCTGCTCATAAAGTCTGAGGATGAACTACGGAGGAGAGACATCGCAAGTGCGCGCGCTGCGCTCACCGCGTGCGTCGGACAGGGGTGTGCACCCGGTCCTGATCGGCTCCAGCCCCTCCCTGATGGCGGCCTTGTCCATCGCCGACGCGGTGGCCACGAATGATTGCGTGGTCCTGCTCGAAGGCGAAAGCGGCACGGGCAAGGAGTTGTTCGCCCGTCGGATTCACAGCCGCTCCCGGCGGGGCGGCGGGCCGTTCATTCCCCTCAACTGCCCCGGAATCAGCGAATCCCTCTTCGAGAGCCAACTGTTCGGGCATATCCGCGGCGCGTTCACGGGCGCGGTGGTCGAGACCCTCGGCGTGGTCCGCGCGGCCAAGGGAGGCACGCTGCTGCTGGACGAGGTCAGCGAGATTCCCCTGCACCTCCAGCCCAAGCTGCTGCGGCTGATCCAGGAGCGCGAGGTCATTCCCGTCGGCGGCGCCAGGCCGGTGCCGGTGGACGTGCGGTTCATCGCGGCGACCAACCGGGTGCTGTCGCGGCTGGCCATGGCGGGGGAGTTCCGCGAGGACCTGTACCACCGCCTCAACATCGTCCGGATCGAGATCCCTCCGTTGCGGGTCCGCCCCGGCGATATCAAGGAACTGCTGGACTATTACCTCGACCTGTACGCCGAGGAGTACCGCATGCCCCGCCGCGCCTTGGGCCTGCGGATGCGCGAGCAGTTGTACAACCACTCTTGGCCGGGCAACGTCCGGGAGCTGGCCAGCTACATCGAGCGCCTCTACGCCGCCGACCTGCCCGCGCTGCCGCCGACCCTGATGGTCCATGATCCCGATCTGCCCGCCAAGTGCCCGTCCCTGGAGCCCGCCCCGGGCAGGATGACCGAGTTGCACGACGACCCCGTCACCTGCACCCTCGCCGAGGCCGAGCAGGCCGCGATCCTGCGGGCGCTGGAGCACACCGGCTGGAACCGCTCCGCCGCCGCCAGGCTTCTGGCGGTGCACCGCTCCACCCTGCTCCGCAAGATGCGGAACTTCGGCATCAACGGCTGAGCCGTTCCCCACGCCGCATTCCCTGGATTGGGCGCCATCCAGGAGCATCGCCGCTTTTTTGCCCGCCGGTGTCGCGGATTGCGTCGGGGCGCGTTGCGGATTGCGGCGCGGGCCGTTGCGGATTGCGGCGCCCGCGCCAGCGCGTTCCGGGGGCCGGGGCGGGGAGGAAGAAACCTAATTCCTTGTCCGCGTGGCCCCTGCGGCGCCGGCGGCCATTTGCCCCACCGGTGGCACGCCCGTTGTATAGAGGGATGTTGGAGAGGGAGCAAGGTGCAGAGGAACGAACGCATACCGTTGCGCACGGTGCGCAGGGAGAGGCTGTGCATCGTGATGGCCTGCCATGACGCCATAGAGGCCGAGCAGGTCGGCGCATTGGTTTTACAAGTGAATCACGGAGTTCTTGTGACCTATCGCAAGGCGCAGGACGTGCTCTTGAATCGTCCTGCAGGCCGGGTCGTCCTGATCATCCTGGCGACCGCGGAGGAGCCGCAGGCGGTAGGGGAAACGCTCGCGTGGATACGGCGTCACTGGCCGCACTGCCCTGTTGCCGTGATCGGCGACCAGGGCGGCGGCGAGTTGGAGATTGCCGCTCGTGCGGGCGGAGCGATCTTTCTGACCCGGCCCGTCGATCCGGAAGCATGGGAGTCGATGGTGCACCACGTGCTCGACGTGGGCAGTCGGGTCAAGAGGGAGGCGGAGCTGGGCTAGGAGCCGAGTCGCTGTGCACCCTGATCCGGAACCGTCAGCAAGCTTGTGCCGAGGAGCCTGAATCCATTTGCCTGGATTCCCACGGTGAGTTGCGATGAGCCTCACGCGAGGAGGCCTTACCTAGCGGCGGAATTGGCCTGGGTGGAGATGAGCGCCCACCCGTTGTGCCCACCTGTCCTCCAGGTGTTTCGCCCAAGGCCGACTCGAGGTGGTGGTCTGGTGGGCTTCACATGGGTTGGTGGCAGAGATGAGCGCCTGCCGCAAACTGTCCACTACTCCTCCGGTGGGCGGGTACCCGAAGCCCCGGTTGTGAGGGGACCACTACCAAGGCGAAGGGCGATGGCAGTGCCTTGAGCAAGCACTGTCTCGCCCCCTTTTTTTTGCGCCGCCGCGATCAGGACCGGCTGTTTTCCGCGGTCCCGCGCCGGCCCGCCGTGCGCGCGGGCTTGACGGGGCGACGGTTTGGGGGTGTGATGGGGGCCGGACAAGTCTGGTGACGGGAGTCCAAAATGGCCAAGCGGTCTGGGGCGCACTTGACGATTCGGTTGTTCGCGCTGGCGGCGTTGGCGGCGGCGGTGGCGTACGTCGAGGCCGGCGCGACGGCGTTGGCGCGCGAGGTGGCGGCGCCGGCGCGGCGGGAGCACTTCCCGCAGTCTTCCGGCGAGGCCGTTCCCGTGCTGGGGGCGAAGGAGCTGCAAGAGATCGGACCGGCCGGCGAGATGCTGGTGCGGTTCGAGCAGGCCCGCGGGGCGGCGGCGGTGCTGATCCTGGCCGCGGCGGCGCTGGGCATCCGCCGGCGGCGGGGGGAGGGTCTGGCGCTGCTGCTGATCGCCCTGGGGGCCCGGACGGTCGTGTATTACGTCGCCCTGTGGGTCCTGACGGGCTGGCCCGGGTCGCTGGGGACGTGGGACGTGCTGCTACGGCTGCCCGTTCCGGCCGTCGCGCCGGTGTGGGCGCCGCTGGCGGTCGCGGGGGTCATGCTGGTGGCCGGCGTGATTCGCCTGGGGCGGTGCGCGTCGAGGCTTACCCCCACCGCCCGCCTGGGGCCCGTCGCGGGGGTGGTGCTGGGGGTGGCGGCGATCGCCGCCAGTTTCGTCCTTCGCGGCACCGAGGCGCTGAAGGCCGCGCCGGCCGGGTTCGACTGGCCGTGGTTCGTGGCGGGGTGGCTGCTGTTGGCCGCGGGGCTGCTGTGGCTGTCCCTCAGGCCGGCGAAACGGGGACCCTGAGGGGATCTCTCATCCAGGGGTGCGGCCTGCCGCACCGGCTCAGGCGACGATCCGGGTGATCCGCACCTGGGTGTACTTCTGGCGGTGGCCGATGTTGCGATGGTAGCCCTTGCGCCGCTTGTACTTGAACACGCGCAGCTTGGGTCCGGCCACCTTGGCGCCGACCACCTCGGCGACCACCTTGGCCCCGGACACCAGCGGGGTGCCCACGTGCACTTTCTCCCCGTCGGCGACCAGCAGGACCCGGTCGAACTCGATGCTCTCGGCCCCCTCGGCCAGGTCGCGCAGGTCCACGTTCATTACGTCTCCCTCGCTGACCTTGAACTGCTGCCCGCTGTCTTCGATGATCGCGTACAAGGCGGTTGTCCTCGTTGTCAGGGGCCCCATCGGGCGGGCCCGGCCTTCGGAAACCAGCTATTATGATTTCGTCGGCCAGAATGTCAATCTTTTTGAGCAAACCTCGTCCCTGAGCCACTCATAGGGGGCGAGATCACTCCCCCTTCGCGCCGTCGTCGTGGCGCATCCACAGCCCGCCGCCCTGGAGGAGCATGGTGGTGGTCTTGGAGTTGGAGTACCGGCCCGTGCCGTCCTGGCGGACCAGCGAGCCGATGCCCTCGAACGCCGACCGGGCGGCGTCGGTGAATTGCTTCCGCTCGGCCTGCTCCTCGGTCAGCTCGGCGGCGGCCATCATCACCTCGCAGACCAGCAGCGACCAACTGCCCCCACGCCAGCTCCCCGATCGAGCGTAGAACCGCCGGTGCAGCGCCCGGCAGTAGTCCAGGTACGACTTCACCGCCGCCCGGTCGGGTCGGCCGAGCTGGGCCTTGACCTCGATCAGCCGGGCCAGCGGCTTGAGGAACAGGCAGAATTGCCACGCGTCCCCCTCCACGCGCCCGCCCTTGCGGGTGACAAACGCGTCGTACCCGGCCGCCTCGGCGATCTTGTCGCAAAGGTTGAGGTATCTCGCCTCGCCGGTCAGCAGGTAGGCGTCCAGGAGGATCTGGAGGTTGTTCCCGGCGTCGCGGTTGGGGGTGTCGATCTGGGCGAAGCGGTCGTTGGCGACCTTGAAGGCCACCAAATCGCGGACGTCGTCGGCGGCTTCCAGCAGGTGCCGGTCGCCGGTCAGCAGGTACGCCGTCAGGATGCCCCGGCTGCGGAGGTGCCCCGACTCGGGCCCGCCGCCGCGGCCCCAGGGCCACTGGAGCTGCCCGTACACCTCGTCGCGCGGCGAGGCGCGGTGGGTGCTCCTGCCCGCCTCCACGCCGTGGGCGGTATGGGTGAACGTGCCCCCGTTGTACACCGGCGCCAGGTCGCGGCGGCAGTGGTAGATGTCGATGTCGGCCTCGTGCCACAGCGATTCCATCCCCAGCCGCCACCAGTCGCGGGCCAGCGCCGGATCGGCGTCCGCCGCCCGCGTCGCCTGCAGCAGCATCCCCAGCCCCAGGTCGTACTCGTTGTTGTAGTGGCTGACCACGTCCAGCCCGTCGTGCGGGCCGGTGGTCTTGTCGCTCTCGTTGCGGGCCCAGGTGTCGCCGAAGTGCCGCCAGCCGTACTCGTCCACCTGCTCGCGCTCGGTGAACAGGTTCCGGGTGTCCCGCACCGCCGCCGCCACGGCCGCTTCGTAGCCGGCGAACCGGCCCGGGCGGATGGGGACGATCGGGTCGAGCGCCCCAGCGCGGGCGTAGGCGTCGGCCGACGCCCACACCACGGGCCTGGCCAGGCACGACCAGGGCATCTGCTCCCGCGCCGTCGGCATCCGGTCGCCGAAGCCGCCCCGGCGGTGGCGGAAGTACAGCCAGAACTCGTGCGTCTTCTGCTCGCCGCCTTGGATTTCGTGGGGGCCGCCCGGGCGTTTCGGCCACAGGCCGATGCGGATCGTCCCGTCGGCGTCCACGGCCAGGCGCTTGGGGAAGTTCTCCCAGAACGCCGGCACCGCCGCCGCCACCGCCCACCGCCCGTCGGCCACGTCCACCCAGGGGCTCGCCCGCAGGCCCGCGTGGACCTCCCGCCCCCGGTAGCCGATCCGGTAGCCCTGGAAGTGCAGGGGGATGATGTTGTCGCCGTCGACGTGCGTGCGGTGGAACCAGTTCGCCCCGCCGCTGGAGTCCTGGTAGACGTCCATGGCGGCCAGCGGGATGCGGTCGAGCATCTGCCCCGCCTCGGCCGCCACCGTCACCCGCCGGATGCCCTCGACCAGACGGACCGGCTGGACGAACTCGAGGCTGGTCAGCATCACCCGCCCGCCCTGGCCCAGGACCCACCGCCCGCCGTCTTCGGCCCTGCCGGCGGGGCGCGGGTTACGGACGGTCAGCACCACGCGCACCAGCGAGGAGCCGGCGAAGGCGTGGACGCGGAGGACATATTCCAGCAGGGGGGTCTCGTCCGAATTGGCGCGGAGGTCGCCGCGGAACGCCACCACTCCGTGGACGGGCCCGGCCCGCTCGATCACCATCTCCTCGATGCGCCCCAGGGCGCTGGTGTGGACCTTCCCCTGGGCGTCCACGGCCACGATGCCCGCGGCGGCCTCGTCGCCGCCGATCAGCTCGGGGTCGCCGAACTGCCCGTCGGCATCGACGTCCAGCCACACCCGGGCCAGTCCGCCGAAGCCGTGGCGGTTCAGCAGGAACCGCAGCGGGCCGGTGGTGACGGTGATGTCGTTGGTGTCCGGGCGCACGTGGACGGGCGAGGCCGGCGCGGCCGGTGCGACCGAAGCGTCGTCGGTCAGGATGAACGTCGGGTTGGCCGGGGCGGGGGGCGCGTCGGCGGGGGCGGAGGCGGGCATTCCCCGCCGGCCCCGCCGGGGCCGGGGCGGTGGCGGCGGCAGGAAGGACACCAGCACCCACTTGACGCTGCCGTCGGTCCAGCGGGCCTGGACGTCGAACTGGGCGGGCACGGCCGCGCCGTTGGCGTCCGTGAGCCGGAGCGATTTCGCGTCAGCCACCGCCGCCCGGGGCAGGGGCACGCCGGTCCACAGCACGGTCGGCGGGGCGGGCGGGGCGTCGAAGCGGCGGACGGTCAGCGGGATTCGCATCGGCTGGGGCTTGGGGTCAGCGACCTGGGCCGATGCCAGGGACGGCAGGAGAATCGCCAGGGAAGACAGGAGCCGCACCCGCCGCCCGGCCGCATGGTATGTCATCGTGGGGCCTCCGAAACGAAGACTCCACAATACCCGCCCCCGGCGAATCCGGCAAGAGCCCCTCAATCCGTCTCTTGTCCGGCCTCCAACATTCGCGCCACCGTCTCGGCCAGGTCTCGGGCTTCGAACGGTTTGGTCAGCAGGTCGGTGTTGGCCAGCTCCGGCCCGAGCTCGGGTGCGATCGTGCCGGTGATCACGATGGCGGGGGTCGGAACGCCGTCGGTGCGGAGCTGGCGCAGG
This sequence comes from Phycisphaerae bacterium, assembly GCA_035686585.1. GTDB lineage: Bacteria > Planctomycetota > Phycisphaerae > SM23-33 > SM23-33 > DASRZG01. The sequence goes on along the minus strand of DASRZG010000095.1, from coordinate 2,248 downwards.
GCGTCCAGGCCGCCCCGTTTGGGCAGGTCCACGTCCACGATCAGCAGGCGGAACCGTTTGGGTTCGGCGCGAACCCGATCGAGCAGGGCCTCCCCGTCCGGCACCTTCTCCACGTCGTACCGCAGCGAGCGGAGCATGGCGGTCACGGTCTGCGCCACCAGCGGGTCGTCCTCGGCCAGCAGGAGCTTCTGGCCGGCCCCGAGGGGCGCCTCGGCAAGCGGGTTGGGCTGCTCGCCGCCGGCGGCGGCCCGGGCGATCGGCAGCGCCACGGTGAAGATGCTGCCCTCTCCGGGGGTGGAGACGGCCTCGATCCGCCCGCCGTGGTCGGCCACGATGCCATGCACGATCGACAGGCCCAGCCCCGTGCCCTGGCCGCGAGGCTTGGTGGTGAAGAACGGCTCGAAGATCCGCCGGAGGACTTCCGGAGTCATGCCCACGCCGGTGTCGGTGACGGAAAGCACGGCCCGTTCGGGGGCGTCGGCGGAGGGCTCGGCGGCCGCGGCGATCCGCAGCGTCCCGCCGTCGGGCATCGCGTCCCGGGCGTTCAGCGCCAGGTTCATCAGGACCTGCTGGATCCGCGTGGGGTCGGCCTGGACGTGCAGCGGCTCGCCGGTGTCCCCCTCCACCTCCAGCTCGATCGACGCCGGCAGGACCCGTCGGAGCATGTCGGCGGTTTCCCTGACGCTGGTGCGGAGGTCGATCCGCGTCTTGGCGGCGGGCAGTCTTCGGCTGAAGGTCAGCAGCGAGCGCGTCAGCGCGGAGGCCTGCTTGGCCGCCTGCGTGATCTGGTCCAGCAGGCCGCGGGCGGAGGAGTCTTCCGGCAGCGTCAGGCGCGCCAGCTCGGCGTTGCCCAGGATGACGGTCAGCAGGTTGTTGAAGTCGTGGGCCGCGCCGCCGGCGACCTGCCCCACCGCCTCCATCTTCTGGGACTGGTGCAGTTCCTCCCGCAGCGCGGCCTGGGCCCGCTGCGACCGGTTGCGCTCGGTCACGTCGCGGACGGCGGCCAGGAGCATCCGCTTTTCCCCCAGCTCCACCCTCGTCAGGGCGACCTCCGCGTCGAAACGCGTCCCGTCCGCCCGCTGGTGCTGCCACTCGAGGCGCTGGGGCCCGCCGGTCAGCGCGGCCGCGATGAGCTCGTCGGCCTTTTCCTTCGTGTCGCGCCCGTCCGGCTGGCGGGGCGGGGAGAACTTCTCCGGTCCGGCGCCGATGATCTGATCGCGCGGGCAGCCGAACATCTCCCGGCCCCGCTCGTTGCAGTCCACGAAGCGGTTGCCCTCCATCAGGAAGATCCCGTCGCCGGCGAACTCGAACAACGTGCGGTAGCGGACCTCGCTCTCGCGGAGCGCGTCGGTCGCGCGCTTTCGGTCGGAAATGTCCAGTCCCACCACAATCAGGCGGGCGTCGTCGCCGGTTCCCATCCGGACGCCGTCGCAGTGGAAGGGCACCTCCCGGCCGTGGCGGTCGATCACGTGGACCTCGACCGGCGCTCTGCCTCCGGCCATGCCGACGTCGAAGGCCCGCATGTCCTTCTCGCGGTCCTCCTCGCGGACGAATTCCCAACCGTGCCTGCCGATGATCTCGCCGGCGGGAATCCCCAGCAGCTCCTCGGCGTTCCGGTTGCATCGCAGGATGCGCCGGTTCCGGTCCTCGACGATCACGATTCCGGGCAAGGCTTCAAACAAGGCGTCTGCAAAACACTTCTGATGGACCAACTCCTCCTCGGCCCGCTTGCGCGCCGAGATGTCGCGCGTGACCAGCAGGAATCGTCCTTCCTCCTCCCCCTCCTGCCGCGGCAATGCCCGCGCCGTGCTCGCAAGCCAGACATAGTGGCCGTCCTTGTGCCGGAACCGGTACTCGACCTCCCCGGGGTCCCGCCCGGCCTTGACTTCTTCCATCGCCGCCCGGCAACGCTCGAAGTCGTCGGGATGGAACAAGTCCAGATCTTTGACGCCCGCCAGCTCCTCCGGCTCGTAGCCCGTCAACGGATGGCAGGAACGCGATACGAACAGGTGCCGGCCCTCCGCGTCGTGCAGCGAGATCTCGTCCCGGACGTTTTCGGTCACCACCCGGTACAGCCATTCGCTTTCACGCAGCGCCTTCTCGGCCTTGCGACGGCGCTGCCGGCAAAACGCCATGGCAATCACCATGGCGATCAGCACGGCGAATCCGGCCAGCGCCGCCCACACCACGGCCGGGTCGGCCTCGTACAGCTCGTGGATCCCGGCCAGACACAACGATGGCGCCGTCG
>DASRZG010000094.1:0-2798 GCA_035686585.1 Phycisphaerae bacterium | reverse complement strand
CGAGGGCGGCGCTCCGGGCACAGTTTCGGCGGGCCGGGCGAACCTGACACTCCTGGGGCATTGTGGGGCGTGCAGGGCCCATCCCCCGTCCAGAAACCTGCGGACCGCCCGCCTCCGCACGGCTGCCGCGTGCGGGTCCCTGCTCGCAGCACGCCATCGTCCCGACACCTCCTTCCGCGAAAAAGCAACCTCTTCGCCCCCCCGGCGGGTTACTGATATACTGCCCGGGCCGGTTTTTGGCACAGTGGCATTGTGTCATCGCGCCATCGCGCCATCGTGCCATTGTGCTGCCGCACCGCCGCTCCGGCTGAGGACCCGTCCGCAATGCCGCACACAGACTTCCACACAAGGAGCCCGCAAATGCGCCTCGCAACGACCTTCTTCGCCCTGATGGCACTGATCGTCCTGTCGGCGGCCGCCGCCGGCGCCGCCGACATGCCCACCTGGAAGCTCGCCGACGCCCAGGGACTGGCCGCCTCCGAATGGGCCGCCGCCGCCCAGGACGCCGGCCACTCCTACCGCGCGGCCAAGGCCGGCGCCCAGGCCACACTGCAGGCCCCCGTCTGGTGGGGCGAGGCCCGCCGCCCGGCCGAGGGGGCGCTGTACAACGTCCGCATCTCCTACAAGGACACCGCCACCACCCCCATCGTCTTCCTCTCCCACGCCGGCGTGGGCAGCTACGCCGGCCCCAGCGAGGTCCACCGCTTCGGCGGCCTCGCCGACGGGCAGTGGAAGACCGCCGACGTCCCCCTCTCCTGGGACCTCATCATCCGCAAGAACGCACCCGGCAACGTCACCGAGCTGTTCCTCCACGCCGACAAGGACCTCCCCGTCGAGTCCGTCGTCGTCACCGAGATCACCGAGGGCCGCGACCGCCGCGCCGCCCGGGCGCGCTACGAACGCGAGACCCGCGAGTGGGTCGCCCGCGTCCAGGCCGACAAACAGAAGTCCGCCGGCGCCGGCAGGAAGCAGACCCCCGTCCTCCCCGCCGACCTGAAGACCCCGCTGGTGCCGTTCGTCCGCACGTACATGACCGAGCTGCTGCCCAACGCCGCCCCGCAGAAGGGCGAGGCCGGCAAGCCCATCCAGATCCGCATGACCCGCCGGGAGTACGAAACGGCCGCCGTCGGCGTCTACGCCAACGGCGCCGACCTGAAGAACGTCCGCCTCACCGTCCGCCGGCAGCCCCAGGATCGCCAGGCGCTTCAGATCGAGGTCCGCACGGCCGAGTACTCCGCCGTCGCGGGCGGCTCGCGCGGCGCGACGAAATCCTACAGCCTGTTCCCCCAGCGGATGTGGCGTTCCTACGCCGTGGACATCCCCGCCGGCCGGTCGCACCTGTTCTGGATCACCGCCAGGACAGTCGGCGAGGCCAGCACCCCCGGCAAGCACACGGCCGAGGCCGTCTTCGAGGCCGACGGGCTGGACCAAGTCCGCGTCCCGGTCGAGATCGAAATCCTGCCCGTCACGCTGCCGACGATGCAGGAGGCCGGGCTGGACCTGGGCTCCTGCATCGGCGGGCTGATCCCGCTTCAGGACCTGAAGACCCTGGCGGAGTTCAACCACACCGGCATGGACATCTGGTTCGGCGGGGCCCAGCCGAAGATGAAGACGGTCGACGGCAAGCTGGTCAACGACTGGTACTACATGGACGACTGGATGCAGTACGCCGCCGGCAAGTGCGGGATGACGCACATGTTCTGGTTCCTCGGCGGCGATCCGTACGGGTTCCCGGACTCGGTCACCTTCGAGCGCGACATCTACCGGGCGAAGGAGAACGACTCCACCGTGGGCCGGCGGAAGTTCATCGAGGAGACCAACGCCAACCCGGACAAGGTCGTCCCCGCCATTCGCGACCTGTACGTGGAGTGGGTCCGGCAGTTGGCCGTGCACGCCAAGGAGGCCGGCTGGCCGAAGCGCATGATCCTGCACCCGTTCGACGAGCCGGCCAAGTGGGTCCAGAAGAGCAAGTGGGACAATCCCTGGCACCCGGTGATCGGCACGGGCGAGTGGATCAAGCCGCACTTCAAGGACGCCTGCGCTTTGATCCGCCAGGGCGCCAAGGGCCGCGACAACGTCGTCACCGGCGGCGACATTCACCACGCCGTCCCGGGGATCATCTTCACCGACGACATCGACGTGTTCTGCACCAACGCCATCCACGAGGACACCAAGCTGGGCGAGAAGGTCCGCGCGACGGGCACGGAGTTCTGGCAGTACTCCGGGTGCAACGACCAGGCCCCGGCCCATCGGGCGCGGTTCAGCTTCGGGTGGTATTTCGGCGCGTATGACAGCGTGGGCTCGCTGATCTGGGCGTACAACACGATGGGCCGGTTCGACACCAGCGACGGCGGGGGGTGGGGCTACGGCTGGTACACGCCGTTCGGGACGGTGCAGACGCCGTACCTGATCGGCGTCCGCGAGGGCTGGGACGACCGCCGTCTGATCGCCTTGTACAAGAAGACGGTGGTCCCCTCCGACCCGGCCGCCGCCAAGGCCCTGGACGCGATCTTCAAGCAGGCCGTCGCCAGCCGCTCCGCCGGCGGGCGCGACACCGTCTACGACTTCTACGCCGAGATCGCCGGCTACGAACGCATGGACACCTGGCGGAACCAGCTCCTGGACGCCGTGGTGAAGCACGCGAAGCGGTAGGCACAGACGGGAATACACCGAATACGCCGCGCCAGTTCCAGGTGTTTACAACTGTTTACAGCCCCGGATGACAACATCGCCATATTTGGTATAAGACGCTTTATAATAAGTACTTACGCTGTATTTCGTGGTGTTTACATTCTCGA
>DASRZG010000093.1:0-2301 GCA_035686585.1 Phycisphaerae bacterium | reverse complement strand
CCAGCATGACCAGCACCAGGCTTGCCGGTATGGTCGGGTCGAGGTTGCCGCACAGTCCGGCCAGGAAGAACACCCCCAGCACCGACCAGCGCCGGCGAAGGCGGACAAAGCACAGCGCCAGCAGCGGCACGAAGGCCAGGCACAGCGTCGCCGGCGTGACCGAGAAGATCGGCCCCAGCCCCCAGTACGGGCGCCGGACCGAGAAGATGCACATGGACATCGCCGCCACCAGGACTGCGATGGAGGTGTTGTGCGTCTGGCGGTACAGCAGCACGTACATCGACAGCAGATACAGCAGCAGGGCGGCCGCGCCGACGATCCGCAGGGCGTTCAGCGGGTCGCGCTCCCCGCCCAGGGCGCCCGCAGCCCGCAGAACCGCCTGCCAGGCCGGCAAGCGCATCCGCCAGAGAGCCCCCGGCCCGGAGGAGCTGAAGATCTCGTCGCTGGGGTAGAGCGTCGGATCGCTGCCCTTGCGAACCTCCGTCAGCATGTTGGCCTGGTCGTCGGTGATGTCGTCCTGGCGGAAGGTCAGGGCGGTGTTGGCGGCCGTCACCGCGACGATCACGACAACGGGCCAATAGTGTTTCCTGGACGGCCTTGGCCGCATGCTGGAGGCTTCCCTTCGTATGCGTAAAGTGCTTAGTATAAACGGCGTCGGGCAGAGGGCACAAGCGAGCGATGTCGACTCCGGTGAACGCAACCCAGACAACCGAGAGCTTCGTGGGCGAGATGGCGGCGTTCATCCGCCGGCACGAGCTGCTGGCGCCCGGGGCGGTGGTGGTGGTCGCGGTCAGCGGCGGGGCCGACAGCGTCGCCCTGGCGGCGGGGCTGCGGTCGCTGGGCGGCTGCGCCCTGCATTTCGGGCACGTGCATCACGGCCTGCGGGCCGAGGCCGAGGCCGACGCCGACTTCGTCGCGGCACTGGCGGGCCAATGGGGCATTCCCTTCCACCTCGAGCGGATCGACACGCCCGCCCTGGCCCGCACCTGGGGGGTGGGCATCGAGCAGGCCGCCCGCAGGGGCCGGTACGACGCGCTGCGGCAGATCGCCCGCCAGGCCGCCGCGCAGGCGGTGGCCGCCGCCCACCATGCCGACGATCAGGTGGAGACGATCCTGCACCGCATCGTCCGCGGCACGCACCTTCGGGGGCTGGCGGGGATGTCGCCCAAACGGCCGCTGGCCGACGGCGTCCGCCTGGTGCGACCGCTGCTTTGGGCCCGGCGGGAGCAGATCGAGCAGTTCTGCCGTGCCCGGGGCCTCACCTGGCGGACCGATCGCACCAACGCGGTGACGGACTTCACGCGGAACTTCATCCGCGCCGAGCTGCTGCCGGTGCTGCGCGATCGGCTGAACGTCCGGGCCGACGAAGCGCTGCTTCGATTGGCCTGTGCCGCGGGCGAGGCCGAGGCCACGCTGGAGGAACTGGCCGGCCGGCTGTTCGAGCGGGCCTGCCGCAAGCGCTCGCCCGAGCAGATCGTGCTGCGCCTGGCGCCGCTGCGGAAGGCGCCGCCCCTGCTGACGGCAATGGCCTTGCGGGCCGCCCTGGCGGCGCTGGGGGCGCCCGAGCAGGAATTGAGCTACGAGCGCTTCAACGACCTGCTGGCGGTGGTGAGCGGGGGGTCCGTCGCGGTCGATCTGCCAGGCGGAGGCCGCGCCGAAAGCGACGGTCGCCGGATCCTGCTGACCCGATCGGCCCGGGGCACAGCCGAGGGCTGACCTATCCCCAGTTCCATGGGTAGCCCCGGCAGGGGCGCCTTTCTTTGCCCAGGGCGCGAGCCCTGGGAGGTGGAGGGCTTCGCCCGGCTGGAGCCCCGTAGGGGCGTCTTAGCTCCCCACCCAGTCAAGACGCCCCGATGGGGCTGCGCTGCTTGCTCCGCCGATTCCCCCGTGCTCTCGCACGGGGCTAACAAAGACGCCCCGCTGGGGCTCTTGCCACCGACGCAGTTGCCAGCTCCCAGCCCGGTTCGGCAAACTGGGGATAACTCAGAGCCGAGGGCGGTTGATCGGCCGGCCGGGGGAGGGTAAACTGAGATAGACATGAGCATCGGCGTGGAAACTGCCGTCGGCGGGACGGGCAGCTCCCTCCCGGCCGAACTTCCGCTGGCCGTTGGCGGCGCTCTATACTGGACGATCGCCGTGGTCGGGGCGATCGCGGCGCTGGTCTTGGCCGGGGCGATCGTCCGGGCTCGGCGACTGGCCGTCGGCAAGGGAGGCGAGCCCGTGCCGGGCTTGACGATTGAACAGCTCGAGGCCCTCCGCCGACAGGGGACCATCAGCGACGAGGAATACCGGCGCGCGCGG
>DASRZG010000092.1:0-2692 GCA_035686585.1 Phycisphaerae bacterium | reverse complement strand
GGGCCGCCTGTACGCGGGCTGAGCCGCAGCGCATGACACGGCGCCTAAGGCAGGTATCGGCTCTTGTGCTTCTCCAGCAGCTCCAGCATGTCCTCGAAGTCGCGAATGGAGTCCATCGGGCCTCCGGGCCGAGCCGCCCGGCCTACGAGCGGCGGCGTTTCACTTTGCGGATATCCTCTCGGATCGCCACCAGTGCCGAGAGACGCGCCTGGGGCGTCTGCTGCTGCCAATACTCCAGGTCCCAGCGGTCGGCGTCCTCGTACCCGGCGGCCCGATGCGCCACGATCCTCTTGCGCCGCTGTCTCGTGCGATCGGCAATGCCCATCATCTGGCCTTTCCTCATCGAATCGTCGCCGACCTGTGCGGTTCGGTCGGTCAGCGCAGCCCCATGGCCTTCAGGTTGCGGTAGCTGATGGCGAGGGACTCGAAGGGGTCGCGGTCGTAGCAGTCGTCCTGCTCGACGAGGACCTCCTCGACGCCGCCCTGGCGGGCCGCTTCGAGGATGCCGGGCCAGTCGAGGTTGCCCTCGCCGATCTCGGCCATCCGGATCTCGCGATCGGGGGTGATGATCATGTCCTTGACGTGGAGGAGCGGCTCGCGCCCGGCGCAGCGGCGGATCCACGCCGCGGGCGACCCGCCGGCGGCCGCGATCCAGTAGGTGTCGATCTCGGCCTTGAGCGTCGTGGGATCGGCCTGCTCGTAGAGCATCGCCAGCCAGGTCTTCCCGTTGCATCTGGCCAGTTCGTGGTTGTGGTTGTGATAGGAGAAGTCCATCCCCTCGGCGGCGAGCTTCCGGGAGATGGGTGCCAGCTCGTCCAGGAACCGTTTGGCTCCGTCGGCGGTATGGTAGTCGCCGGGCAGCCCGCCGATGGCGGGGTGCACGCATTTCCACAGCTTGTGCTCCTCGATGACGGCGTCGAGCTGGTCGCGGAAGCGGTTCCACCCGACGTGCGTGGCCGCAACCGCGAGCCCGCTGTCGGCGATGAGCTTCGCCAGCTCCTTCGGATCGACCGGCCCGAAGGCCGAGATCTGCACGGCCGTATACCCGATGTCCGCCACCTTTCGGAACGTCCGGGCGATGTCGGGGAGGGTCTGGGTGAATTTCCGGACGGTGTACAACTGTGCCCCCGAACGCATGTCAGCCATCTTCCTTTTCCTTCTCGTCGTGGTGGGCTTTTTCGAGGATTCTAATTTCGTGGATTCGCGCGCTGATCCAGTACCCGAGCAGTGCCCCGCCGCCGCCGGCCGTCAGCCAGTCGATCGGCAGGGCGCGGGCGTAGTGGGGGACCTCCGTCCACGCCAGCGGCCCCGTCGCGACCGCCGACAGCCCCGCCAGGGCGTACAGGACCAGGGCCATGGCAAACGGCAGGATGCACGCCAGCAGACCCACCGGGGCGGGGAATAACTGGTGGGCCAGCAGCATGCCGATCCCGAGGCTTGCAGCCAAGGCCGCCAGGATCTGGCCGCGATCCGCCGAACGCATGAACAGCAGCAGGAGGACCAGGGCGATTGCGCCCGCGGTGGCGAGGCAGACCGCGGTTCGCGACCAGGTCTCCGCGCGGGAGAGCTTTCTCGCGGATCGCCCGGACCCGGCCGGACCGAAGGTGTAGAGCACCGCCGCGGGCAGGCCCATGAGGAACAGCCTCATCGCCTCGCCGCCGGCGGATGCCTTTTTCTGCTCCTCGGCGAATGCTTTCTGGACGGTCCTTCGCTGCTCGTCGGTCAGGTTCGCCAGCGGGTCCCGCCAAGCCCACGTGGGACGGATGGCGGCAACGAGCTTCCGGACCCATCGGGCGAGCAGCACGGCGACCAGCAGCACGGCGGCCAGAGCGGCGACCTCCAGCATCAGCTCCCCATACAGCCCCCGGACCGCCGTGTCCCGGAGCCACAACAGGGAACGGATGGGAGGCGACTTGAGACTAAAGCCCGCGGCTGCGAACAGCAGGACGAGGACCGTCCCGGCCGGGCGGGCCGAGACCGTCAGCAGGGCGCACACCACCGCCAGCAGCCAGACCACCACGGCGAAAATCAGCAGTTGGGTGTACCCGCCCGTCGGGAAGAACACGATCGGGCCTTGCGGGTCCCAGGACCGGACCGCCGCCCACAGTCCGAAGTAGACCCCTCCCAGGGCCAGCACCGTCGTGAGCTGGACCTGGATCTTCTCCAGACCATGGGTCTTCCGATGCATCTTAGGCCCTCGACAAACCGTGATGGTCCCGTTACGATTCCGATCCGCGCGTCGGCCGGCCCGGAAGTCCGGGCCATGGTACCGGCAGCGGCAAGTGAAGGCAATGCAATGAGCAGCGTGGTGATGGAAAAGATTGTCGCCCGGGCACGCCGGGCGGGAAAACGGATCGTCCTTCCGGAGTCTGAGGACGCGCGGGTTCTGCAGGCCGCCCGCGAGATCACCGATGGAGACTATGCGCGGGTCATCCTGTTGGGAAATCCCGACGAGATCCGCGCCGCCGCGAAAGACCGGAACGTCGCGATGGACGGGATCGAAGTCGTCGACCCGCGCTCGGATGCGGATCGGGGCAGGTACGTGGATCGGCTCCATGGGCGGCGGAAGGATCGGGGGATGACCCGCCGCAGCGCCGAGGAACTGCTTGGCGGGCCGGTGTACTACGGGGGCATGATGGTCGCCGACGGGCGGGCCGACGGAATGGTCGCCGGCAGTGTTTGTCCCACGCGC
>DASRZG010000091.1:0-5179 GCA_035686585.1 Phycisphaerae bacterium | reverse complement strand
ATTGCGGATTGCGGATTTGAGAAACAGCAACAGAAGAAGAACATGAACCGCCTGCCATTGTGGAAGTGCCTGCTTCTTCTTCTCAATCCGCAATTCGAAATCCGAAATCCGCAATTGAATGATCCGCAATTCGAAATCCGCAATCTGCAATCAGGCCCGCGTCAGCTTCCCCGCCAGCGCCGTCAAGGAGTTCCTCAGCCCGACGACGGTGAACGGCCGGCCGGGCACGGGGACCATCACGTAATCGTATCCGGACGGCAGATCGGCCCGGACGGTCCGGAACGCCTCCCGGCACAGCCGGCGGAGCCGCGTCCGCCGCACCGCGCCGCCGTGGCGGACCGACGCCGCCACGCCCAGCCTCGCCCGGCCCAGGTCGTTGGCCAGCACGTACAGCCTCAGCGACCCGTCCTGCGCCGACCGGCCTTCCCGGAACACGCGCGAGAACTCCCCGCCTTTCTTGATCCGGTCCGCCTTGCCCAGCGTCTGTCTCACCCGGCCTCCGCCTCACCCAACGGCCGCGACACGCCCGCACGCACGTAACGGGCCATTCTACGCCGGCCGCTCCCCCCGGCCAATCGCCCGCACCCGCCAAAATCGCCCCGGCTCCCGCGGATTCGGTCTGCAAACTTGACGGGCGGGGTGCCGATCTATAGAAGAAAGTGAACTCGGGAGCGTGCTTCATGAAACCGTGCCGCTTCATCGCCGTCGCCGTCCTGTCCCTTTCGGCCCTCACCGGCTGCCAGATGATCCTGGCGGAGGCGGCCGTGGACCATTACGTCGCCGGCAAGCTCGCCGCCGAGAGCGAGAACTACCAGCTCGCCCTCGCCGAACTGGCCCGCGCCGTCCGGTTCGACCCCGGTCTCTCCCTGGCGCACACGGCCATCGGCGACATCCACCGCAAGCAGGGCAACTGCGCCATGGCGGCCGTCGCCTACGAGAACGCCTGCCAGGTCAACGCGTATGCGTTCCGGCCGCATTACAACCTCGGCGTGACCTACCAGATGCTCGCCCAGCAGGCCAAGGGCGACGACGCCATGACCGCGTACATCGCCAAGGCGATCCACACCTACCTCCGCGCCGTCACCATCCGCCCGAAGGACTTCGACGCCAACCTGAACCTCTCCGCCTGCTACTTCCAGCAGGGCAAGTTCGAGCTGGCCGTGCAGTACTGCGCCGCCAGCACGGCGATCGACCCGAAGAACCCGTTCGCCTTCTCCAACCTCGCGATCATCCACGAGGCCCAGGGCAAGCCCTACGACGCCATCGGCGCCTACCGCAAGTCGCTGGAGCTGGACGAGCACCAGCCCAAGATCTGGCTGAACCTCGGCACCACCTACGCCCGCATCGGCAGGATGCCCCAGGCCCTCAACGCCTTCGGCTTCGCCGCCCGGGAAGACCCCCGCTGGCCCGTCCCGTGGGTGCAGATGGGCTCCTGCCACTTCCACATGAAGCAGTGGGACCAGGCCCTGGCCGCTTACACCAAGGCCCTGGAGCTGGACGGCGACTGCGCCGAGGCCCACCGCGGGCTCGGCGTCATCTACATGAGCCGGTACGTCGTCGACCGCACCCTCACCGACATGCGCGACAAGGCCCTGGACAGTTGGACCCGCTCCCTCGAACTCGACTCCAGCCAGCAGGACCTGGTCAACCTCGTCCGCAAATACACCCCCACCTACGCCGTGCCGGAACTGTGAGAGATTGCGGATTGCGGAATGCGGATTGCGTCCGCAGGACGTCCCGTTGGGGCGGATTTGAGAAACAGAAGAAGACGCACAGCGTTTCGGCACGCCCGCTTGCGGTTTAGCGAACCCTCGACAGGCCGTACATTCAACGCGGTTCAGCAACGCCGGAGCGCAGTCCGACCCTTCCCTTCCATGCGTTTTTCCCAAACTACCGGCCACGATGCGTCGTTAATAGTGATAGCGCTGGACCGGACCAAAGGGCGGAGCGGGAGACAGTGAGAGGCCATCGACATCTGCTGGCGGCGTGCTGGATCGTGGCGGCCGCGTGCGCGCCGGGGTGGGCGGGGCCGCTGCGGCCCGAGGAGGTCCTCGTCGTCGCCAACGCCAACGCCGAAGGATCGGTGGAACTGGCCCGGTACTATGCCGCCGCCCGCGACATCCTGCCCGACCGCATCGTCGCCCTGCGATGCACGCCCGACCCCGAGATCAGCCGGGACGAGTACAATCAGAACATCCGCCAGCCCATCCGCGACTACCTCCGAAAGCACGATCCCAAGGGGCAGATCCGCTGCCTGGCGCTGATGTGGGGCGTCCCCGTCCGCGTGGCGGGCGAGGAGATGTCCGCCGACCGCAAGCAGCTCCTGACCCTCTACAAGGTCCATCGCACCCGCCGGCTGGTCAGTCTGGACCTGTATCTGAAGATGATGGACTCGATCGGCGTCGGCTTCCCGCCGCCGCGGACCGAGGGCCTCAAGCCCCTGGCCGCCCTGTTCCCCGAGGGCGTCGCCCCCGCCCCCGACAAGTCGCCCAGCCTCAGCAGGATCAAGAAGGGCCTCACCGAGGGGAGGAAGAAGAAGCTGCTCGTGATCCGCACGCTCCGCGACCCCGCCCACCGCCAGATCGCCCTGCGCCAACTGGCCGCGATCGAGCTGCACGCCTGGGGCCTGAAGTTCCTCCGCGGGAACCTGCCCGCCGAGAGCGTGCCCAGGATGTCCGCCCAGACCGAGCTGGACAAGCAGATCGCCGCCGCCCAGGCCGAGCTGGACAAGCTCACCCGCCAGGAGCCCACAGTCGAGACCGCCTCGCGGATGATCGAGCTGGTCGACGAGCTCGAGGGGGCGGCCGGGGCGTGGGAGTTCTGCGACAAGCAGGTCAAGGCCATCGACTGGGTCCAGCGCGGCGACGCCGCCGTCGACAGCGAGCTGCCGCTGTTGTGGGAGAAGGAGTACTCCCTCAACGGCCCGCGGCCCAACCCGATGAACTGGCGGCTGATCGCCTCGACCACCAAGCCGGCCGATCTGCCGGGGAAGATCCTCATGGCCTGCCGGATCGACGGCCCCCACGTACGTGACGGGCTGCGGATCATCAAGGACTCCATCGCGGCCGAGAAGGAGGGCCTGGCCGGCAAGTTCTACATCGACGCCGGGGGGCGGTACCCGGAATACGACAAGAACCTGCTTGCGCTGGCGGACATCGTCCGCAAGCACACCAGGCTCAAGCTGGTCCTGGACACGGACAAGCGTCTGTTCGGGCCGGGCTCCTGCCCGGACGCCGCCCTGTACGTGGGCTGGTACAGCGTGTCGAAGTACGTCCCCGCGTTCACCTGGGCCCGCGGATCGGTCGGCTGGCACGTCGCCAGCGTCGAGGCGGTGCACCTGCGCGCCGCCGCCTCGGACGAGTGGTGCGTGAAGATGATTCAGAACGGCATCGCCGCCACGGTCGGGGCGGTCAACGAGCCTTTCCTGGGGGCCTTCCCCTTGCCGCAGGAGTTCTTCGCCCTGCTGTTGACGGGCGAGTACACCGTCGCCGACTGCTACTGGCGGACCGTCCCCAACACGAGCTGGCGGATGACCCTCATCGCCGACCCGCTGTACAACCCCTTCAAGTTCAAGCCGCAGTACACCAGCTTCAACCTCCCGCCGGCCCTGGCCGGGAGGGAGCCCGCCCCGAGCATCCTCAACCTCCGCCCCAAGGCTCCCGCCGACCGGGACGGACAGTAGGCGGCAGCTCCCGTATCATGGCCGCACCGGCGGCGCGGAGCCGGGCGTTGGCGGATTCCCTGTCAGAATCCGGCATCCCGATGGAAGAGGTAGTAGAAGGAGCAGCCCTTGGCCCGGCAGGAGACATTCCTGAAATCGCTGCTGGAGCATGAACGCGACATCAGGGCGTTCAACGGGTCGATCGTCCGCCGGCCGACCGTCTGCGACGAGGTCTTCCAGGACGTGGCGCTGACTCTGTGGGAGCAGTTCGACCGGTACGATCCCCGCCGGTCGTTCGGCGCCTGGGCGCGGGGCATCGCCCGCAACAAGATCCTCCAGCGGCTCCGAAGGGACCGGCGGTTCCCCGTGCTGCTGTCGCCGGAGGCGATCTCCGCGGTCCTGGAGGCCTTTGACCGGACCGAGCAGCGGGCGTCCGCTCGAACGGAGGCCCTCCAGGAGTGCCTCCAGGCCCTGCCCCCCAACTCGCGGGAGCTGCTGCGGCTGCGGTACGGGGGGGGACCGGAAGCCCCAGCAGATCGCCGCCGGCTCCGGTCGAACCGTGGAGGCGGTGTACCAGGTCCTGTGCCGCATCCGCGCCGCCCTGGACAAGTGCATCCGGGGCCGGCTGGCCGCGTGGGAAAGGCAGCAGCGATGAGCCCGCTGGCCTCGGCCCCGATCCACAGGTCGCCGTTGTGGGCCTGGGCCATCACCTGACCGATGCCGGTGTTGACGACCGCGCCCTTGGTCCAGGTGGCCCCGTGGTCGGTCGAGCGGAAGATGGTGGTCCCGCCGCTGCGGAACATTCCGCCGTAGGCCAGCACCGTCTGGTCCGACAGCCGCGTCAGGTGCGAGATGCCCGTGGGAGAGTTAGCGCCCTTGACCCACGCGCCCTTGACGAGGCGGAAGATGCCGCCTTGCCGCCCGGCTGCCGAAACCAGCACCGTGCCATCACCGGCGAGCAGCATCTTTTCGGCGATCAAGCCTGCAAGCTCGCCCGTCACGTCGCTCCAAGTGGCGCCGCGGTCCTTGGTGTATCGCACGCCGCCGGAGCGAAATGCGGCGTACATTTCCTTGTCCGACACCATGAGCACCGCGCGAAGTGTGGCGTTCTCCGGCGTGACCAAGGCGCTGACCTGCTCCCAGGCGGGCGCCCCGCCGGGGGCAGCCGCGGTGACGCCGGCGGCGCGGGCGGGAGCGGCCGAAACCGCCAACTGGGCGCAGACCGCTGCCGAGAATGCCAACAAGGCCGTCAACACGATCATGTGCCTGAGCATATGGACTGCTTTGCCGAGCCGCACCGCGGCACCAGCCGCTCCGAGCGTTCAACACAGGACGGCAGACACCGGGTCGCCGCCGGGGCCGGAGACGGGGAAACGTTCGCCGGCCGGAACTGGTCCTTCGGGCCAGGGTTAACCAAGCAAGGCTTTTCGCTGACGTTGCGAAGGACAGTGGGTCATGGGCCTTCGGGCCACCCACAGAGAATGAAAACGGCAGGCTCCGTCGGGTGCCCCGGACAAG
>DASRZG010000090.1:0-9136 GCA_035686585.1 Phycisphaerae bacterium | reverse complement strand
GTTCTCGGCCTGCGGGCCCGGGCCCAGGCGGATGCACTCGGGGCGGATGCAGCAGACGACCGGGCCTGTCTCCGGCAGTTCCCGCGGCGCCCGGCCCCGGATTGCACCCAGCGGCGTGTCCACCTCCGCCGCCTGCCCGACGCGGGCCACCAGCACGCCTTCCAGGAAGTTCGCCTCGCCCAGGAACTGGGCGACGAACCGGCTGGCCGGGCTCTCATACAGCTCCTGGCCGGTGCCTACCTGCACGATCCGCCCCTCGTTCATCACGGCGATCCGGTCGGCGATGGCCAGGGCCTCGGCCTGGTCGTGGGTCACGTACACCGCCGTCGTGCCCGCCTCCTTGACGACCCGCCGGATCTCCCACCGCATCGCCGCTCGCAGGGCGGCGTCCAGGTTGCTCAGCGGCTCGTCCAGCAGCAGACACTGCGGCCGGACCGCCAGGGCGCGGGCCAGCGCCACCCGCTGCTGCTGCCCGCCGGAAAGCTCCATCGGCTTGGCGGAGGCCTTGTCCGCGATCCGGACCGTCTCCAGCAGCTCCGCCACCAGCTCCCGCCGCTGCCGCCGGCCCATCCCCCGCACCGACGGGCCGAAGGCGACGTTGCCCGCCACCGTCATGTGAGGCCACAGGGCGTAGTTCTGGAACACCATCGCCGCGTCCCGATGCTCCGGCGCGACCCTGGTGACGTCCCTGTCACCGAAAAAGACCTTCCCGGACGACGGCTCGACGAAGCCCGCCAGCATCCGCAGCAGCGTCGTCTTGCCGCAGCCGGACGGGCCCAGCAGGAAGAACAGCTCCCCGGCCTCGATGGTCAGGCGGACTTCCTCCACCGCCCGCACCGTCCCGCGGCGGGTGTCGAACCGCTTGCTCAGGTTGTCCAGGCGGATCGGAACCATCTCGAATGTACGGTATGAACTGGCGGAGGTTGTGTCAATCCGAGGGAGACCATTGCGGATTTCGGACCGAGAAGAAGCATGGGCCGCAGAGGCGCGGAGAACGCAGAGAGAAAGGGATTTGGGAAGGAAGGCGGGTGGATCGAAATGCCGGGTGCCACAGGCTGCTCGTCGGCGATCCCGCAGGGATCGGCGATCCACTGGAGCGGGCCGAAGGCCCGCGGAGGTGGACAGCCCCAAGGGGGCGAGCCTGTGCGGGAAGGGGCGGGACCCAACCCGTGGTCCTTTCCGCTGCCCGCACGGGCTGCGAGCAGCCCGTGGCACCCACGCCCGTTCTTTCCCAGTTCTCTGTGCCCTCCGCGTCTCTGCGGCCCACGCTTCTTCTCGAATCCGCCATCGAAGCCATTGCAGCCTCCGGCTCCAGGACATAACCTTCGTAGCGATGGCGACGATGGATCCAACGCCCATTCAACTGGACATCTACCGCACGGCGATTCCCATGCGGTCGTTTGAGCACGCGGCCGCCACACGCGACGTGGCCGAGGCGATCGTCGTCCGGCTGGAGCTGTCCGACGGCACGGTGGGCTGGGGCGAGACGCTGCCGCGGGAATACGTCACGGGCGAGACGCTCGAGACCGTCGCCGCCGACATCGAGAACGTGCTCTGGCCGGCGCTGCCGGGCGGATACCCCGACGGCAAGGACCTGCCCGACAGCGGTCCTGCGGGGCGGTGCATCAACGCCGCGCGTTGCGCCGTCGAGCTGGCGCGGTTTGACGCCTGGGGCCGGTACACCGTCGGCCGCCGGGGCCCGGACAGCGGCCCGGGGAGGCCGTTTCCCCGGGTGAAGGTCACGGGCGTGATCGGCTCGTCGGATCCCGCCCGCACGTCGCGGCGCCTCCGGATGATGCGTCTGTTCGGGCTGACCGACTTCAAGCTCAAGCTGGGCCTGGGCGAGGACGTGGACGCGGAGAACCTGCGGATCGTCAGCCGACGGATCGGCAAGGCGGTGGTCGGCGGCAAGTGCACGCTTCGCGTGGACGTCAACGGCGCCTGGCATGTCGACGAGACCCCCGATCGCGTCGCCGTCCTGGCCGCCTATGGCGTGTGCGTCGTCGAGCAGCCCACAGCCGTGGAGGCGGGAACACTCGCCGAGCTGGCTCAACGCTGCGATCTGCCGCTGATGGCGGACGAGTCGATGGTGACGATCGCGGACGCGGATACCCTCATCGAAGAGGGCGCCAGAGGTGCGAAAAAGGTCTGGCTGAACGTCCGGCTGAGCAAGAACGGCGGGCTGTGGCCCGCCCGGAGCATCGTCGAGGCCGCCGTCGAGGCCGGGGTGCCGTTCGTCATCGGGTGCATGGTCGGCGAGAGCAGCATTCTCTCGGCCGCCCAGCGGCATCTCGTGTGGTGCGCGGGCAGGGTGCGGTACGTGGAAGGCAATTACGGGCGGTTCCTGCTGGCCGACGACTTGGTGCGGCGCTCGCTGCGGTTCGGATACGGCGGCAGGCTGGGCCCGCCCAAGGGCCGCGAGGGGACGGGCCTGGGCGTCGAGATCGACCCCGCCCGGCTCCAGCGGTACGGCAGGCTCGTCAAGGCCCTGCGGGCCTGAAAACGAATTGAGCCATTGCCTCGGCGAACCAGGACGCTACACTACCGTACTTTGCCTGAGCGGCGCGAATGTGACAGCAGGGAAAGGAATACATGGTGGCATCATCGACCGGCCCGAATGCTCTGTCCCACGTCTTCACCAGTGAATCGGTAACCAAGGGGCATCCGGACAAGGTGTCCGACCAGATCTCCGACGCGATCGTGGACGCGCTGATCGGGGCGGACCCCCAGGCCCGCGTGGCCTGCGAGACGCTGGTCACCACCGGCCTGGTCGTGCTGGCCGGCGAGGTGACGGTCCACACCCCCGAGGCCGAGAAGGCCCTGCTGGAGGTGGAGGACCTGGCCCGCGGCGTGATCCGGGGGATCGGTTACGTCGACCCCGCCCTGGGCTTCGACTATCGCTCCTGCGCGGTCGTCCGGACGCTGCACAGCCAGTCGGCGGACATCGCCCTGGGCGTCGACGGTCTCAAGCGGAAGAAGGTGGGAAAGAAGCAGGGCGCCGGCGACCAGGGGCTGATGTTCGGCTTCGCCTGCGACGAGACCCGCAGCCTGATGCCCCTGCCGATCCAGCTCGCCCACCGCCTGACCAGCAGGCTGACCGAGGCCCGCGAGTCCGGCGAGGTCAAGTGGCTCCGCCCCGACGGCAAGAGCCAGGTATCCGTCGAGTACGTCGGCGAGAAGCCCGTGGGCATCGACGCGGTGGTCGTCTCCACCCAGCACGACGAGAGCGTCATCGACCCCAGGACCAACAACATCAGCCGGAAGGCCCGCAACGAGATCATCGCCAAGATCATCAAGCCGGTGATCCAGGAAGAGTGCCCCAAGCTCTGGTCCTCCAAGATCGTCTATCACATCAACCCCACCGGGCGGTTCGTCATCGGCGGGCCGCACGGCGACACGGGCCTGACCGGCAGGAAGATCATCGTCGACACCTACGGCGGGCGCGGCAGCCACGGCGGCGGGGCCTTCAGCGGCAAGGACCCCTCCAAGGTCGACCGCTCCGCCTCGTACATGGCCCGGCACGTGGCCAAGAACATCGTGGCCGCCGGGCTCGCCCGGGCGTGCGAGGTCCAGCTCTCGTATGCCATCGGCGTGGCCGAGCCGATCAGCGTCTTGGTCGACTGCGAAGGCACGGAGGCCGTGGAGGAAAGGCGGATCGCCCACGCCGTCCGCGACACCTTCCCCCTCGACCCGACGGGCATCATCGAGTACCTCGACCTGCTCCGCCCCATCTACCAGCGGACCGCCCACGACGGACACTTCGGCAGGAAGGACCGGGCGTTCACCTGGGAGCGGACCCACCGCACCGCGGACCTCCGCAAGGCGTGCGCCCTGTAGAACCCCCGTTATACCCCCAGAAACGGACAAAGCCCACGGATCGGTCATCCGTGGGCTTTTTTGTATCCGTCTTTGGAAGAACGACTTACCTGCGGCGCCGCACGACCCAGGCGGCCCCGATTCCCATCAGGACCAGCGTCGCCGGTTCGGGGACGGTCGCCCCGGCCGTCTCTCCATAATGGTCCGCCAACGCGGACAGGTCGGCGATGCCCACGGTCCCGTCGCCGTTGAAATCGCCCTCGGTCCAGGTGCCCTGCTGCCCGTAGTTTTCCGCCAGGGCCGCCAGGTCCGCGATGCCCACCTGCCAGTCGAAATTGGCGTCGCCCAGGACGGTCTGAACCAGCACGGCCCCGCTCCAGCCCTCCACCGGCAGGGGGTCGTCCTGCAGCGTGTAGATCAGTCCCGTGGCCCGCTCGATGCTCCCGTTGGCGAGGATCGTCCCGCCGCCGTAAGGGGTGATCAGGACGTTGGCGACGCCCGGGGTCGGCGTCCAGGTCCGCGCGGTGTCGCCCGCGTTCAGCAGCGCCAGGCCATGCTGGAACTGCCGCCGGTACAGGCCCGTGGCCGGGTCGCGGAGCTGATCGACGTTCGTGGGCACCGTGGCCGAGGAGGGCGCGCCGATGTCGATGTCGTACTCCGGCCACCAGTGCAACTGGCTGCTGGCGCCGAGCATGTTCAGGTAGCTCTTGCTGCCCTTCAGCAGCAGAAAGTTGCCCACCAGCCAGCTCCGGTCCTTCATGTTCGACCACCCGTCGTCCGGGCCGTTCTGGGCGATGTAGATCTTGCCGTTGCCGATCAGCCGGAGGATGCGGTTGGACTGCATCTTCCAGTCCCCCAGGCCCCAGCGCTTCTCGGCGAACCCCTCGACCATCGCCCCGTGGACGTCCTCGTAGTAGCCGTTGGTGGTGTCGACCGTGGTGCACAGCCCGCCGATGTTGGGGATGAAGTACCGGTCGGCCTCGTTGAACCGCTGGTAGACGTAGTCGTAGAAGATCTCCAGGTGGCGGATCAGAGGCGTGTGCGGCGGCCCGCCGATGGGGGAGTCCTGCAAGTCCGCCGGTATCGCGTAGGGCAGGTGGGTGCTGTCGGCGAAGACCCCGTCGGCGTGGCTGGCGTCGAGGTCGGCCAGGACCGCGTCGCACCAGTACTCCTTCCAGCCGTAGGTGGTGTCGCCCTCGATCAGCCCGGAGACGTCCATGCAGTACTCTTTCACGACCTTGTCCGGGTCCTGCTGGGACCTGTATTCCTGGTACACCCGGTTGCCCTGGTCGTCGTGGATGAACCAGTCCTCGTTGGGGTTGATCGTCGCCCAGTCGTTGCTCCAGGTGTCGTTGTGGATGAACGACGGCCCGGTGAGATAACCGCTCTCCCGCGTGCCCAGGCGGTACTGGATCATGATGAAGTCCGGGTTGTACACCCGCAGATCGTCGATCCGCCGGCTGACCTGCTTCTGCGTGCCCACGTAATGCGAGGCCGCGAACTGCATCTGGGGGACCGACATGCCCGCGATGTTCAACTGGTCCACGAACACGTAGATGCCGTCGGTGGTGTCCGGGAACGGCCTCTGGGGCTCGAAGCCGGGCGCCGTGGCCGCCCCGGCCATCACCGCCGCCACGGCCGCCCATACCGGCGCGCGAAGCGCCCATTGACCCCCAACGAATGGCCTGGACATGCGCAGGTCCTCCTTCCTCATCCTCTGATGATACCCGATCGAGGCCGATTCGGGAAGCAGGATATGAGGCCGGACTGCCGGCGCGCGAACGATCCCCCCGGGGCAGGAGGAGCGGGGGCTACACCACCTGGACTCGCCGGCCCACGCGGCGTTTCCGGCTGATCATCTTCCTGCCGTTGCGGGTCCTCATCCGTGCCCGAAACCCGATCCGCCGGGCCCGGTGTCGCTTCGATATCTTGTGCGGGTAATGCATGAGTCCACCTCAGGTATCTTCGTCCCGATCCTCGCCTGCGCTAAAGTCCAATCAGCATACCCGCCCCCAACCCCCGCGGCAAGGGCAAATCGCGCCGATCCCGCCCTCACCGCCGCACGGGGAAGACCTCGTCGGCCGTGCCGGCCATGATGCGCTGTTGGGCGTCCGGGTCCAGGCCCAGGTCGGCCAGCAGGGCAAGGTACTCCTCGATCAGCTCCTTCTGCTTGGCCATGCGGTCGGGGACCTTGGCGTCCGTGCCGAACATGATGCGGTCCGGGCCGCAGAAGTCGATGGCGTTGGCGACCGCCTGGCGGCGGATGTGCGGCGGGGTGCCGGGGGTCAGGTCCACGTAGCTCTGCCACGGCCGCGAGCCGTCCGGGGCGCGCCGGGCACCCGCACGCATCCTGCCCATTACCGCCAGGTTCTCCTCGCACCACGGCCAGGAGATGTGCGCCATCGCGAAGCGGATGTCGGGGTACTCGATCAGCTTCTCCAGGTACACCGGGCGGCAGAAGCGAGAGGCGTCCTCCCAGCCGTACAGGATGCCGGTGTGGAACAGGATGCTCGCGGCCAGCTCGTTCATCCGCGCCCAGAACGGCTGGAGGCGGTCCTCGTAGGCGTACCAGTGGTCGGGGATGATCTTGATGCCGGAGTAGCCCATCGCCGTCAGGGCCTCGGCCGCCAGGTCGGCCATGCCGTCGATGGTCGGATTCACCCACGCCAGACCGCTGACGCGCTCGCCGGCGGCGTCGAAGGTGGCCTTGGTCCGCAGCAGGTTCTCCCGCGTCTTGTCGAGCGATTTCCGGTCGGGCTGGGAGAGGAGGATCATCCGGTCGACGCCGTTGGCGTCCATGGCGGCGATCATCTCGGCCGGGTCCACCTCGCCGACGACGTGCACGTGACAGTCCACGATCCGCATGCGATGCCTCCTTCCAGGTATTGGAGACGATGATAGCGGACGCCGGGCGCGGAACAAGGGGGCTACTCCATGGCGGATTTTGGATTGCGAGTTCAAGAAGAAGTGTGGGCCGCAGCCGCCTTCGCCTTTCGGCTACGGCGTGCGAACGAGACGCGGAGGGCGCAGAGAACGGGGAGGGCCGGGGACTGGGTGCCACGGGCTGCTTGCAGCCCGTGCGGCAGGGGCAGGGCCGTGGGCTGAGGTTCCGGCTTCCTCCGGCACAGGCTGCGAGCAGCCTGTGGCACCCAGGGGAGGGATGGGCTCGGGAATGGGTGCCATCGGGCTGCTTGCAGCCCGTGCGGGCAGGGGAAAGGACCACGGCTTACGGTCAGCCCCCTTTCCGCACAGGCTGCCCCGCCGAGATCTTCGACAAGCAGCCTGTGGCACCCGCGCTCATGCGGGCGCGGACTTCGGGACCGGCAGGTACCTGGGCAAAGCCGCACGTTCTTTTCCCTTTGCGTCCTCCGCGCCTCGGCGGCCCAATCGTGCGGCTGCGCTTGCGGTCCGGCCGTCATTGTGCGATGAAATCGTGTGTGAGAACGGAGCTTCCTGAAAGGGATCTGTGACCATGGACATTGACGCGACGGCCCTTTCGCCCGAGCTGGCCCGGGCGCTGGATGAGGCAATTGATCGGCGGTTCGAGGCCGTCCAGGCCGGGTACCTGGCCAACCTGGCGATCCCGAGCATCAAGGCCGCCCCGGCCGAGGGGGCGCCGTATGGGGCGGCGGTGGGGCGGGCATTGGATCACGCCGCGGAGGCGGCCCGGGAGCTGGGCCTGTCGGCCCGATCGGTGGGGGGCAGGGCGGTGATCGCGGAGGCGGGGGCGGGGGCGGAATACGTCGCCACCATCGGGCACATGGACGTGGTGCCGCCGGGTGCGGGCTGGACGCGCGAGCCGTTCGGGCCGGTGGTGGAGGGCGACCGGGTGTACGCCCGCGGGGCCGCCGACGACAAGGGCGGCTCGTTCGCCTCGCTGCTGGCGGTGGCGGCGATCGGCGACCTGCTGGCGGCGGGGGAGCTGGAGCTGGACCGGGCGGTCCGGGCGATCCTGGGCGGCGACGAGGAAAGCGGCATGAGCTGTCTCCGCCACGTCATGTCCGTCGAGCCGCCCCCGGCCTGGGCGGTGGCGCCCGACGGCGACTGGCCCGTGGTGTTCGCCGAGAAGGGCCAGGCGCTATTGGTGGCCGAGGGGGCCTGTCCCGAAGATGGGGTGCCCCGGACAAGCGGAGCTTGTCCGGCTCCGTTCCCGGACGGAGGGCAGCCGGACAAGCCAAACGACGGCCCCAACGGGGCAGGCTTGTCCGGGGCACCCGACGGCAGCCGCGGTCTTCATCCTCTGTGGGTGGGCCGAAGGCTCATGATGAACTGTCCCGCCGGCGGGCTGCACGTCGCGTCGCTGGCCGCCGGCACGCGTGCCAACGTCGTGCCGGACCTGGCCGAGGCCGTCCTGGCCGGCGAAAGGGAGGCCCGCGACGCCGCCTGCGAAGTCCTGGAGGGCTGGTGGGACCGGAACGTCACCTTCGGCCGCCGCGGCGATGGGATTACGGTCCGGGCGACCGGCCTGGCCGGTCACGGCTCCAGGCCGCACCAGGGGGACAACGCCGCCGTCCGCCTGCTGCGGGCGTTGCGCGAGCTGCCCATGCCGGGCCGGGCGTTCTGGGGCGGGCTGTTCATGCTATGCGATCCGGGCGGGTCGGGTCTGAACCTCGCCGATTGCGACGACATGACGGGCGCGACCACCTGCAACCTGGGTGTGCTTGGCGTGAGCGGGGGGCGGGTCCGCATGGCGTTCGACATCCGCTATCCCGCCCGGCGGGATCATGCCTGGGTGGTGGGCCGGGCGAGCGAGGCGGCGGGGGAGGCGGGGCTGACGATCGTCGAAACGGAGGGCGTCCCGCCCGTCCACCAGCCGATCGACGGCCCGCTGGTCCAGACCGTCATGGCCGTCTACAACGCCCACACGGACGAGGGGAAGCCCCCGTACTCGCGCGGGGCCAAGACCTACGCCTCATACGTGCCACGCTGCGTGTGCGTGGGCAGGACACTGCCGGGCGAGGGCGACGGCGGGGTCCACGGCGCCGACGAGCACGCCACCCTCACCGGCCTGCGCGGCGCGGGGCGGATGCTGGCGGAGCTGCTCATCCGCCTCGCCCGGACGCCGTCCGCCTGAGCGGCAGCGGGCGGATGGGCGCATAGAAACGGCGGGACGACCAAAGTGCCCGTCGAAAGGGAGGCTTCCCTGTTGCCGTTCACACGGATAGACGAACGGCGTCTGTTCGCCCGGCCCGCCCTTCGCCCCGAGGCGAAGGGCGGGCCGGGCGGTCATTCGCATTACTGCACGATCAGGCCTTGCGTCGGCGAATCCAGCCGACAAGGGCCAGGCCCATGCCGCCCAGCAGCACGGCGCCCGGCGCGG
>DASRZG010000089.1:0-18855 GCA_035686585.1 Phycisphaerae bacterium | reverse complement strand
ACGCCTTGAAGGCACGCCTGATTGACATCAACACACCTCAGTCGGGCGGCAACTCCCAGCCGGTCCGTGACCGCGCCGCCTGGAGCAAAATCGGCCTCCGCCGATAATTTACTTGAACCCACTTCCTGCCGGTATGAATGTTATCAGGCCACGAGGACCATCGAGCGCCCCCGGGCATGCGCGGGTTGGATTATAACGGGATGTGTCTCGAAAGTACAAGAAGAACCTGAACGACGGAACGGGCCGCCGGGAAGGCGGGGACGCCCCGGGAGGATCGGCGCCGAGGCGGAAAGGAATTGCATGAATCTGGTCACCGGTGCGACGGGCCTGCTGGGCAGCCACATCGCCGAGAAGCTCCGCCAGGCGGGGCAGGAAGTCCGCGCGCTGGTCCGCGCCGGTTCGGACACGTCCTTCCTGGAGCGGATCGGCGTAAGCCTCGCCCCCGGCGACATTACCGACCCGGATTCGCTGGCGGCGGCGATGGACGGGGTCCGGACGGTCTACCACGTCGCCGCCCGGGTGGGCGACTGGGGTCCGTGGAGCGAGTTCGTGGCCGTGACCATCGAGGGCACCCGCAACGTGGTCGCCGCCGCCGCCCGCGCGGACGTCGGGCGCCTGCTGCACATCTCCTCCATCAGCGCCTACGGGCACCCCGACGGCGAGGGGCTCGTCCTCGACGAATCCGCCCCGCTGGGCTACAACCTGTACAAGTGGAGCTACTACAGCCGGGCCAAGGTCGCCGCCGAGGAGATTGTCTGGAAGGCCCACCACGCCGGCGACGTGCCGGTGACCGTGGTCCGCCCCAGTTGGCTGTACGGCGAGCGGGACCGCGCGTCGATGCCCCGGCTCATCCGGGCGATCCGCTCGGGCAAGGCCAAGCTCATCGGCGACGGCAAGAACCGTCTGAACCTGACCTACGCCGGCAACGAGGCCGACGGGTGCATCCTGGCCGCCGAGTCGCCCAAGGCCGTCGGCGAGGCGTACAACCTCTGCAACGACGGCGTGATCACGCAGGAAGGCTTCCTCAACAAGATCGCCGAGCAGATCGGCGCCAAGCCCGTCACCCGCAAGGTGCCCTACAAGGTCGTTCGCGGGGCCGCGTTCCTGATGGAGCTTCTCGGGCACGCCCTCGGCAAGAAGAGCCCGCCGCTGGTGACGCGGTACTCGGTCTGGCTGATCGGCAGGCGGTGCTTCTTCAGCACCGACAAGATCACCCGCGACCTGGGCTGGCGACCCGCGGTCGGCTACGACGAGGGCATCAGCCGGGCGGTGAAATGGGCCTTGGAGAACGCTTAGACGCGGCGGCAAATCCGAAATCCGAAACTCGAAATCCGAAACAAATCCGAAACGACAAGCGCAAGAGAAGAGGCGGGAATGAAGAAGGAACTGCAAGAGGCCCGGTCCGCCGGATGCCTCTTCTTTGTTGCTTCTTTGCCGTTTCGGATTTCGGATTTGTTTCGTATTTCGTGCTTCGTATTTCGTGCTTGCCGGTTCGTGCCTGGCATCTCGTGCTTGGGCGCACAGTGGGGGCTTCGGGGGGAATTGGAATCACGCCGTGGGGCTACTTCACGGCTTCGATGGCGGACTCGACCTCGGTGACCAGTTCGGACAGGTCCAGCGGTTTGGGCAGGCAGGTCTTGGCCCCGCAGCTCAGGATCCGCTGGCTGCTCTCCTCGGAGGGGTAGGCAGTCACGGAGATGACGGCGGCGTGCCGGGTCGCCTCCTGGGACTTGATCATCTGGCAGACCTCGAAGCCGTCCATGCCGGGCATCCGCAGGTCGAGGATAACCACGTCGGGCTTGAGAGTGGCGATGATGGCACCGGCGCGGAACCCGTCGTGGGCCTCGGCCACCTCGTAGTCGGGGTGCTGGGCGCGGATGGCCCTGGAGATCATCTGCGTCATGGCCGGCTCGTCGTCGACGACGACCACGCGCGTGGGCCTGATCTCCAACTGGCCCGGCACGGGCATGTCGTGCTCGCGAAGGAAATCCAGCAGGTCCGACGCCGCCACGCGCCGATGCCCGCCGGGGGTCCGGTGCGCCTTCAACAGGCCGCTGTCGATCCAGTTGGCCACGGACCCGGGGTCCACCTCGAGCATCGAGGCCACGTCAAACGTAGACAGGTTCCTTTTCGCCGCCATTTTCGGGGCCCTATACAGGGAAAACCTCACTGGACCGGCAGAGGCTTCGGCAGAATCTTAATCGACAGGACCGATCCGCCGCCACAAGCAAATTCGGAATAATTCGAAAGGCTGCAATTCTGCGCCCACGTACCCATCGCTTCGCCCATGCCGGCATTGTCGCCATAGACCTTGCCGCCGACAAAGGCTGCGCCGTCGGCTTCGTACTGATTCAACCCTCATCCCTGCCCTCCCGCCGGATGTGCGAAAGGGCTTGTCGGGGTGCGCAACGGACCCTGTGGCAGCGGTAAGGGCTGTTGGGCGGGGCGTGAATGTGGCATAATCCGACCCCCGGCCCGCGGGCCGGCGCAGACGGAAAGGGTAAGGGCAGTCGCATGAACGACGTACCGGTAGCGGCCGTCACGGGAGCGGCAAGGGGCATCGGGCGGGCCATTTCGGCGGCATTGGCCCGGTCAGGGTTCGACCTGGCCCTGTTGGACGTGCTGGACTGCACGGAGACCGCCCAGGCCGTGGGCTTGGCGGGCCGGCAGGCGATGGTACGGAAGATGGACGTCACCAGCCCCGCCGACCGCGCCGCCGCCATCGCCGCGGTCACCGAGCGATTCGCCCGGCTGGACGTGCTGGTCAACAACGCCGGGGTCGCCCCCAGCGTCCGGGCGGACATCCTCCAGGCCGGCGAGGAAAGCTACGACCGGGTGATGGCGATCAACCTCAAGGGCCCGTACTTCCTGACCCAGTTGGCCGCCAACGCGATGATCGCCCAGGCGAAGGACACCCCCGGCGCGTGGCGGTGCATCGTCAACATCTCCTCCTGCAGCGCCTATGCCGCCAGCCCGTCGCGCGGGGAGTACTGCCTCTCGAAAGCGGGCGTGTCGATGGCGACCAAGCTGTGGGCGGCGAGGCTGGCGGAGTACGGCATCGGGGTGTACGAGATCCGCCCGGGCATTATCGCCACCGACATGACCTCGGCCGTGAAGGACAAGTACGACAAGCTGATCGGCGAGGGGCTGACCCCGATCCGGCGTTGGGGGACGCCCGAGGACGTCGCCGACGCCGTCGCCGCCTGCGCCCGCGGGGAGCTGAAGTTCTCCACCGCGGAGGTGATCAACGTCGACGGCGGGTTCCATCTGAGGACGCTGTAGGCATTGCCGATTGTCGATTTGCGATTGCCGATCGAGAAGCAGAGGAAGAAGAAGAAGAGGGCCGTCCCGGCGCCCGGGGGCAGCAGTTGCTTTGACATCCGTTACTCGACATTCGCCTATTGTGGTTCCTCCAGGTCGTCCGCCGGTTCCGGCCAATACTGCGGGTTGGTGCGGCCGTACCCGTACGGGACAGGGCGGAACCCAAGCCACCATTCGACCCGCGGGAGGCTCACCGCCGCCTCGGTGTAGTACAGGTCGCGCCACTTGCCGCCCTCCCCGGCGAAGGCGCCCAAGGTCCAGGCCTTCAGGCCCTGCCGCGGGACAACGTAATCGTACAGGTGGTATCCCAGGGCGAACCCCGGATCCTGAACGTACACGTCCTCACGGGCCACCACGTCGTCCAGTGTCTGCTGCACGGTCGTGGCGCCTTCACCCGGCCCGTCCGACCGAGCCCATTGCCTGATGATGGGGCGTGGATACGTCTTGCTTTTGCGGGGGCACCAGATGACGCTTTCCCGCAAGGCGAATTCGCCGTCGTCGGTGATGATGGCGGGACACTGCCCGGCGATGATGGACCGATCGATCGTCACGACGGACTTGTCCATCATGCCCACGCCGAACCCCCGGCTGATGATCGTGCAGTAGTCAATCACCGGCCGGCTGCCGTGCCGCGCGAACACGCCGTAGTCGCCCACGGGCGAGATGATCACGCTGTTTCGGATCGTCGGCGCCGCACCGCCCCACACTCCCACGGCGGCGAAGTCCTTCGGGTGCGGGACGAGGAGGCACTGGAAGATCGTGGGTTTGGCATGCCGCTCCAGGGCCCGGACGAGATAGGACCTCTTCTCATCAACGCCTTCGACCGCTACTCCTTCCAGCCGGGAGCTTCCCAGCAGCTCGACCCGGCTGCCCATCTCCGTCCCGGCTGCGGCCGTGATGACCACGCGCGTAGCGCCCGCCCCGACCAGCCAGACATCGTCGGGAACGACCAGCGCCCTCGTGCGATACCAACCAGGTCGGCAGTAGACGACGTCGCCGGGCCGGGCCAGGGTCATCGCGTGGGCCAGGTCGATGCAAGGACGCTCCACGCTGCCGTCGGGGTCGGGCGTGGGCCGGGCCTTGTCCACCAGGATCAACCGGCCGTTGGGCCTGCGGGCCTTGACGGACTGCTCGAACGCGTCCAGCGCCGCCGACTTGACCTTCAGGGGCAGCCACTCGGACTTGAGCTCGGGATCGCCCCAGAGCACCAGGCGGACTTCGTAGTCCCCCGGCGGCAGGTGCGGCGCGCCGTCGGGCAGACCCCCCAGGGCGGGCGGGATCAGGAGATGTTCGTCCACAAAGGTCGGCCTGGCGCTGTGCCCAGCCACGGCCAGGCTGGTCACCAGCGATCGCGGCTTGGGTTTGGGCATCCACCGCGTGATCCGCTCGCGGTCGCCGGCGGCGGTCACCTCCACGCCCAGGAGGTTGTGCAGGGTGTCCCGCGGCACCCAGATCGGCTGGTCGCCCTTGTTCACCAGGTTCACGAAGAACCGGGCCCTGCCGTCCACCATGACCTCGCCGGGAGACCCCTGCACCTCCAGCCGCAACGTGCCGGCCTCGATGGCCTCGGACGCGGCGGCGTTGGGCCATGGGGGCAGGTCCGGGCCTTTCACCGCGACGACCTCGTCATCCGTCGCCCCTGCCGCCCAGAGCAGCGACCTGCGGACGACCACGTCCGACGGCAGATGACTGGGGCCATATGGCGTGCGGAGACTCGCGCCGACGATCACGATCCGCCCCCGGCCGAAGGTGGCCGCCGCCAGGGAGGCCGACCCGGTGCGCAGGCCCCTGGCGAGGATCCGCCAGCGTTTGTCCATCTCGAACGTCTCGTCGGCGGGGAAGGGCATCAGCGGGTCGGACAGCCCCCGGCTGATGGGGTGCTCGGAGTCCACGCCGGCCACCGGATCGCCGTCTCTGTAGCCACCCCAGAACGTGACCGGATACGGCAGCGCCGCGGGGGTGCAGATGCAGTAGGGATCGGGCATGTTGGCGGGGTATCCCTTCGGCCGGGGTGCCTTGGGCGGGTGCGGGAACGGGGGATTCGGCTGGAACACCACCAGCCCCCCGCCGGAGCGGACATACTCATGGAAGACCCTGGCGTGGGCGTCCACCTGCCGGATGCCGGCGGCCCATGCCTCCGGCAGGACCACCACGTCGAGGCCGGACAGGTCGGGGGGGCGCTTGGGGTCCAGCTTGATCAGGGACGTCTTGACATGCC
Source organism: Phycisphaerae bacterium (assembly GCA_035686585.1). Lineage (GTDB taxonomy): Bacteria > Planctomycetota > Phycisphaerae > SM23-33 > SM23-33 > DASRZG01. The sequence goes on along the minus strand of DASRZG010000089.1, from coordinate 13,316 downwards.
GCCCCCCCACCTTGGCGGGGAGCTTGGCGGCGGCGTCCGTGGCCCGCTTCATTGAGATGGTCAGGTGCCACTCGGGTCCGGGCAGGCCGGTGGGGTGATAGCCCTTCCATCCGGGTATCCGTTCCTCCGTGAAACCCACCACGCCCACAAGCAGCGGCCTTTCGGCCAAGGCGTGCCCAGCCGCCAGAATCAGCACCAGCCCAGCCAGTCTCAATCGTCTCATGATCTCCCCTTGTCTATCCTTCTGACGTACGAGACGGCCGTGTGTTTCCTCCAATCCGGCCGCGCCCGGCCCGCGGAGCTTGCAGCCGGCGGGGGTTTGTGTAAGCTACTGCCCTACCCCGGAAACAGGCCTGAGTGCCAGGGAGTACAGCCGTGCAGACATCGAGCATTACGGTTCAGGGCCGGACCATTCCCGTGCGGGCCGCCAATACGATCGTTGTGGGCGCCGGGGCGGCGGGGATGAACGCCGCGGTCCGGCTGGTGGAGTTCTGGCGTCACAAGGGCGTGGCCGAGCCGGCCTCGCGGGTGGCGGTGGTCTCGCGCGGGATCGCCCTGGGCGCGTCGCGGATGAGCGGGTCGGACAAGCAGACCTACTACAAGATGGGCACCAGCCCCGTCACGCCCGACACGGCCGCCGACTTCGCCGCCACCCTCACCGCCGGCGGGTGCTGCCACGGAGACACCGCCCTGATCGAGGGGCTGTGCTCGCTGCGGGGGTTCTACCACCTCGTTGACGTGGGCGTGCCCTTCCCGCACGACGCCATCGGCACCTTCATCGGCTACAAGACCGACCACGACCCCGCCCAGCGGGCCACGTCGGCCGGGCCCAAGACCTCCCGGTTCATGAGCGAGTGCCTGCAGCGCAAGGCCGAGCGGTACGGCATCGAGATGGTCGACGGCCTCGAGCCCGTCCGCTTCGTCCGCGACGGCGAGCGGATCGTGGCGATGATCTGCCTGGACCGCTCCCGGCTGGCTGATGACGACAGCGGCCTGACGGTGCTGGTGGCCGCCAACTGGGTCCTCGCCGCCGGCGGGGCCGGGGAAATCTACGCCACCACGGTCTACCCCCGCGGGCAGATCGGCCTGCACGGGGTGGCCCTGGAGGCGGGGCTGGAGGCGGTGAACCTGACCGAATCGCAGTACGGGCTGGCGAGCACCAAGTTCCGCTGGAACGTCTCGGGGACGTACATGCAGGTGATCCCGCGGATCTTCTCGACCGACCCCTGCGGCGGCGACGAGCGGGAGTTCCTGACGGAGTACTTCGACTCGACGGCCGAGATGGCGGGCAACATCTTCCTGAAGGGCTACCAGTGGCCGTTCGACGCCCAGCGGATCACCGGCCACCAGTCGTCGCTGATCGACATGGCGGTCCACCAGGAGACGGTCGTCCGGGGCCGGCGGGTCTGGATGGATTTTCTCCGAAACCCCGTCGGGGCAGAGGGTTGGGAGGATTTTTCCATCGCCGACCTGCCGGAGGAGGCCCGCCAGTACGTCGTGAAGGCCGGCGCCGTCCAGGAGCTGCCCATCCAGCGGCTCGAGCACATGAACCGCCCCGCCATCGACATTTACGCCGAGAACGGCATCGACCTGCACGCCGAGCCGCTGGAGATCGCCGTCTGCGCCCAGCACCACAACGGCGGGTTCGCGGTCAACACGTGGTGGGAGTCGAACGTCAGGGGGGTGTTCGTGATCGGCGAGATGGCGGGCACGCACGGGGTCAAGAGGCCCGGCGGCTCGGCCCTGAACGCCGGGCAGGCCGGCGGGCTGAGGGCGGCGGAGTACATCGCCAACGCCCGCCCCGCGGACGTGCCGGGCGCCGCCGACGCGGCGGAGGTGATCGCCGACGCGGCCGAAAAGGTCCTGGCCGATATCCGCGAGCTTCGCGCGTCCGTCAGCGACGTCACCCCGGACGCCGCCCTGGACGAGATCCGCACCCGCATGACCCGCTGCGGGGCGCACCTCCGCTCGGGCCCCGCCGCCACCCGCGCCTGCGAGGAGGCGCTGGCCCAACTGCGGTCTCTGCGCGAAAAGGGCATGAAGGTGGAGTCCCCCGGACAGATCGTCGCGGCCATCCAGGCCCGCCAGCAGTGCCTGACCCACGCGGCCATGCTCTTCGCCATCCGCGAGATGATCGCCCGCGGCGCCGGCAGCCGGGGCGGCCACTGCGTGCTCGACGCCGAGGGCCAGGAAATGCACCCCGCCCTGATCGACCCCGAGACCGGCGCCCCCTACCGCGTCAAGCCGGAGAACGTCGCCCTGCGCGACCACATCCTCACCGTCCGGTACACCGGCGAGGGGGCCGAGCCGTTCGCCGGCCGCGACGAGAGGCCTCGCAAGGCCCAGATCCCCGACGCTGCCTTCGAGACCGCCTGGCGCGAGTACCGCGAAGGAAGCATCTACAAGGCGTGACCTAGTTGGTGGCACAGGTTTCCGTAACTGTTTAGCGGGGCCCGGGTGCCACGGCCTGCTTGTCGAAGATCCGCCGTGGCGGGCAGCCCGTGGGGGAAGGGGAAGGATCGTTCGGCAGGCAGCCCGCCCCATGCCGCACAGGCTGCAAGCAGCCGTACGTGTTTAGCGGGACGTGGGTGCCACGGGCTGCTTGCAGCCCGTGCGGGCAGGGGGCGGGACGCTCGGGGGGCACCTATCCCCATTCCGCACAGGCTGCAAGCAGCCTGTGGCACCCAAGCTAAGTGCCCTGCCTGGAAACGGATACCATCTCGCTAAACAGGTACAGGTTACCAACCTGCGCTCACAGATGGCACCACTGCACAGGCTAAAAACCTGTGCCACCCATGCCAACACAGGTTAGAAACCTGTGCCACCTATGTGGGGATCAGGGGGTTGGCTTCCGGGCCGCCTCCGCGCGGCGCGTAAGCATGTCGCGCTGGCGCTGGACCTGGGCCTCATGCCGCTTCAGGCGGACGGCGAGCATTTCCTTCTCGCTCACCCGGCGTGCCAGGGACTCGATCGTCTCACCCAGCTCGCGCCGGCCCGCCAGCAGGACCTCCGGCTCCCATGTCCAGTTCATCATGTCCTTGACGATCTCATTCGGCACCGCCAGCAGGCGCTTGGCGCGGGCGGCGAGGTCGCGGGCGGCGGCGTCGGAAGCGCCCTTGGCCTCCAGGGCCTCCAGGTAGTCCCGCAGGACGTAGTGGCTCTCCCAGTCCTCGATGCCGTCGCGGATGTTCTCGAACCGCACCGAGCTGAAGGCCCCGTCCGGGCCGGGGTAGAACAGCAGGCCGTCGCCGTTGGTGTCGCCCCAGCCCCAGGGCGTGAGGGGCTTTTCGGGCCAGCGCTTGCCGTCCTTGCCCGGCAGGTTGTGGCTCCAGATGCCGTAGCAGTAGTACTCGAAGCCCGTGACGCCGTACTTCCACGTCATCCAGAACACCGCCCGGGAGGCGATCAACGGCTCCTCGCACTGGACGTTGGGATACGGCAGCATCGGCCCGGCGGCGTCGTACCAGAAGAACCGCTCGCCCTTCGCCTGGCTGGCGGCGATCTTGCCGGTCATCTCCTCGGTCAGGCTGAAGGTCTTGCTGGACCCGCCGATCTGCGGGTCGTAGATGTCGATGACCCCGTCCAGCTCCGCCCGCGGGAACGACCCGCCGATCATGATCATCAGCTCCGGGCACTTCCGCCGGATGGCGTTGGAGTTGTTGCGCATCTCGTCCCACTTGTTCGTCTCGTCGCCGATGTACACCAGCGCCATGTCCATCAGCGTCTCCGGGTGGTTGAGCTTGCCCTCGGCCCGGAGCTTGCGGTCCAGCTCGATCAGGGCGTCGCACCGCTGCCGCAGCGTCTGGAGGGCCTGGTCGCTCTGCCGGTAGCTGCCGTTGACGTAGATGGTGTTCCCGCCCCGTTCGATGCAGTAGGGGATGTCCGCCAGCGAGGGCGACAGGTTCTGGGTGTACTGCTCGATGGGCATGAAGCGGCGGTCCATCAGGAAGTCGATGTGCCCGCGCCGCAGCTCCTCCCGCTTCTTCTGGGCCGCCTCCCGCCCCTGCGTGCGCTGAATCTCCTGGATCACGGGATTGTACGCCTGCCAGAAATAGCCCCAGTTGGACTGGCCCATCGTCTGGAAGTTCCATCGCTCCGGGATCGTGTAGTCCCAGACCTTCACCTCCAGTTTGAGCCGGCGGGCGGGGGCGTTGGCGGCGCGGACGGTCACGGCGCCCGAATACAGCCCCGCCTTCGTCCCCGGGCGGGTCCGCACCGTCACCCAGAATGGCGTGGCCACGTGCCGGGTGAGGTCGATCGGCCTTCCGTTCGACAGCGGGTCGGGGATCCGGAACTCCTTGCCGTGGAAGTACCAGTCCCGCGTCTTGCCGTTGGGGTGCATCTGCACCATTTCCTGGCAGTTGTACGCGATGTCGGCGGCGGGGATCTTCGCCCCGTCCGCCCCGGCGAGGTCCTCAAAGGCCAGCGTCACGCCCTTCAGGTCGCCCGCGACCGGCCGGACGACCACCTGAAGCGGCTCGAACTCGTTGCGGGCCATCTCCATGCGGTAGCTGTCCGTCCACGGACCGCCGTAGCGGTAGCGGGAGCTGCGGTCGCAGTACTTCCGCAGGCCATCGGTCATGCCCACCTCGAACGCCTGGGCCGCGGGCGCCAGCTCCAGCAACAGCTTGGGCCGGCCGGCGGGATCGGCGGCGGAGGCGGATGGGATGTCGATCGCCATCCGGTTGGGGAACCGCTTGTCGCCCTGCGTGATCGTCTGGAGGGCGACGCCGTGGTTGCTCGACGGGTCCGCCAGCCACTTCTCCGCCAGCGGGGTGACGTTGAAGTCCAGCCACGTGCCCCCCTCGGGGCAGGACAGGAACCGGTACTTGTGCTTAAAGTACTGCCCGTCGACCTCCCAGAACGCCCGTGAGTCCACCGCCCCGGCACCCCTGCCGTTGTCGTAATCCGTCTTGGCGTCCAGGGCCCCGCCGGGCGTGGACCAGCCCCTGCCGGCGGCCGCCTCGGCCCAGGTCGCCTTGTCCGTCCATGTCTCGGCCACCTCGCGGCAGAGGATCTCGTTGATCATCCGCACGTTCTCGACCTTGGGGACGAAGACCTTCAGTGTCGCCCGCGCGACCTTGCCGCCGCGGGGCAGGCCGGACAGGTCAAACCGCACCAGTACGCGGTTGCCCGCGTCGTGGTAGCGAGTCTTCGTGACGGGTTTGCCGTCCTTGTCCTTGTCCTGGTACTGCTCCGCTTGCAGCGCCCCACGGACGTAGCATACCTTGTCGCTGACGCCGGCGGGTTTGGCCACGGTCGGGCCCCACAGGGTGACGGTGGTGCAGCCGGTGTAGCCGTCGGCGCCCTGTTGGAGGGCGACGACCCGCCCGGCGGCAGGAGCGGCCGGGGCGAGGGCGAGGAGGGCAGACAGGGCGGCGCAGGCGGACGGAAGCGTCAGTCGGGTCATCGTGGTCTCCTCGATCCGCACCGCCTGCCGACGCGGCGGCGTGCGCGGATGCGTGCAGGAAGCGTCCTGCCCGCGCCGATATCCCAAGGGGCGGGCCGTAGTGTTGAACACGCCCCGACGCCGGAAGCTTCGCGGGGGGTCAGCCTGATTTGCCAACAGGGCCTCCCTTGCGGGCGGCGGCGGATGAGGCTATCGTTCAAGGCAGCATGCTCGTACCCGCCCGGGAACACAAGGAAGGATCCCTATGAATCGAGGTCTGCTGGCGACGCCGGAAGAGCTCTCCGGCCTGCGGAAGCGCGTGGGGCGCAAGCCGTTCGACCGCATCTACGACACCCTCCGCAAGCGGTGCGACCTGATCCTGGAGTCGGCCCCGATCACCGAGACGATGTGGCGGTCGGACTGGCAGCGGGGTCGGTGGGGCGCCGCGACGGCCGCCGTCGCCAGCATCCAGGGGCGGGTGATGGACCTGATCGTCGGCCACTTCGTCGACGACAACACCGCCTACCGGGACCGCGCCGTCGAGGAACTGCGGAACCTCGTCCGCTTCAGCACCTGGACCGATCCCGCCCACGCGGACATGCCCGCGGACCTTTGCACGGGCGAGGCCTGCACCACCGTGGCGGTGGCGCTGGACTGGCTGGCGGAGAAGCTCCCCGACGCCGACCGCGAGGCCGCCGTCGACGCCCTCCGCCGCAAGGGCCTGGAGCCCTATCTCCAGGGCGTCGACCAGGGAGCCTTCTGGGCGGGCTGCTATCACAACTGGAACCCCGTGGTCAACGGCGGCGTCGCCCTGGGCGCCCTGCTGCTGGCCGACGAGGACGACCAGGCCCGGGCCGCCCTGGCCACCGCCCGGGCCAACCTGGGGCATTTCTTCGAGGCCCTCGGCGCCGAGGGCGGATGGGACGAGGGACTGGGCTACTGGGGCTACGCCATGCGCTACGTCCTGCTGCTGGGCGAGGCGCTGTTCCGCGTGCAGGACGACGAGTCGATCTTCGGCCGGCGGGGCATGGACGCGACGGGGCTGTTCCCCATCTACTTCACGCCGCACGGCACCCCGGTCAGCTTCGGCGACCGGCCCGCCATGCCCGCCTGCGGGACGTTCTACCTGCTGGTGAAGCACTTCGGCCTGCGGGAGATGACCTGGTGGCTGGACCGGTACGCCTTCCGCCGCGACGTGGTCACCAGCGGCTACTCCGCCGCCGGTCTGGCGCTGCTGTTCCGCCCCACCAACCGAAAGCCCGAGCCCAAACCCCGCCTCCAGCCGGTCAAGGCGTTCCACCAGATCGGCTGGGCGGCGGCAGCCGACCAGTGGCCCACCCCGGGCATGTACGTCGCCCTCAAGACCGGCGACCTGGCCGCCCACCACGCTCAGCTCGACATGAACTCCGTCCAGATCATGGTCGACGGCGAGGTGCTCCTGCACGATCCCGGCGAGCCGGAGGTCACCCGCGACTACCTGTTCTCCGAGCGCCGCTACGCCTACTATGAGGCCCAGTCCCGCGCGCACAACACGGTCGCCGCCGCCGATCGCGAGCACCGGATCGACGCCGTCGGCGGCATCCTCGAGGCCTGCCGCAAGGGCAGGGCACGCTGGCTGGTCGGCGACGCGGGCGGCGCCCTGGGCGAGGACGTCCACTTCATCCGCCACGTGGTCCTGCCCGTCGACGCCGACGGACACGCCGAGATGGTGATCATACTCGACGAGATCCGCAACGTCGTGGCCGAGGAGATCACCGCCACCTGGCATACGGCCGGGCACGTCGCCCTGGACGATCACCGGGGGACGGTCACCGGCGCGGCCTCGCGCCTGCACGTGGCCTTCGCCGCCGACTGCCCGCTGGAGCTGACCCTGGCCGAGACCGCCATCGGCCCGATGCGGATGGACCGGACCATCGTCGTCGCCACGCCCAACCGACGCGAGGTGACCCTCCTGACCGTCTTCTCGCGGAGCCCCCTGGAGACGGTGGACCTGCTGTTCACCCCCACCTGCCTGGAGGCCCAGGCCGGGCCGATCCTTGTGGAGTGGGAACCCGCCCGGCGGTACCACCGGCTCCGGCGCGTCCGCGGCACCGCCTGAGAAGACCCCGGTGCGGGCCGCTGGACATAGGTCCCATACGTCCTGCAGGACCTGTTCCGGACGCCGCCTGCACCGGATCCGTGCCCGGAGTTAACCGGGCATTGCTTTGGACCGATGGGCTGCTATAGTGGTTCGTTCGCAATCGGGAGAGGTGCCGGAGTGGCCGATCGGGCAGCATTGGAAATGCTGTGTGCCCTTTGGGGCACCGTGGGTTCGAATCCCACCCTCTCCGTTGTCGAATCCCGAATCCGCCGCGCGTGATGCGATGAGTATCGATCCCTACCTGGGACCCATGACGGCCTCCCCTGCCCAGCGCAGCCGGGCGGTGGCGCTGGCCAACAGTATCTTCCGGGCCAAGGGCGGCGGCGACATGGGGACGCAATTCCCGCTGCTGTTCCACCCAGACCGCCTGGAGCAGGTGCGGATCTTCGCCGACGACGCCGGCCGGCCGATCTCCATGGTCGGCACGGCCACCGACGAGGTGGCCCTGCTGGGTTGTCCGGCCCGCGTGGGGTGCGTGGGGGCGGTGTGCACGGCCGAGCCCGCCCGGGGACAGGGGCTGGCCGGCAGGCTGGTGGAGGACGCGATCGACCGGGCGTGGGCCGAGGGCGTGTCGGTGATGCTGGTGTCGGGGCACCGGTCGCTGTACCTGCGCCGCGGCTGGACCTCGACGGGCCGGTTCGTTCGTAATCATCTGAAGCCGGAATCGCTCACCGCCCAGGACGACCTGCAGATCAGCGAGCTGACCCAGGACGACTGCGGGGAGGCGCTGGCCCTCCACGAGCTCGAACCGGTGCGTTTCCGGCGAACGTCGGGCGACTATGCGGCCCAGGTCGGCTGCGGCTGGACGGTGAACCGCCCGGGTAAGACGTTTCTGGTGAGACGGGCAGGCCGGGCCGTGGCGGTGATCTCGGGCAACCGGACGACGCCGCCGGGGGGCGAGTTGACGCTGGGAGTGCCGGAGCTGGCCGGCTCGCGGGAGGCGATTCTCGGCGCCCTGCCCGCCATCCGGGCGGAGTTCTGCCCGGAGGCGTCTGACGTGGTGATCGAGGGCTATCCCCACGACCGCGAGCTGGCGGACGCCTGCCGGCGGCGCGGCGGACGGGCGGAGACGATCGCCCACCTGGGGGCGGTCAAGGTCCTGGACGCGGGGCGGCTCTGGGAGGCCTTCGGCCCGCTGTTGCGGGAACGGATCGGCCCGGAGGCGGAACGGATTCGCCTCCATGCCGAGGGGGACCGGCTCGCGATCGCCACGCTGACGTTCGAGCTGGACGGGGAAACGGTGTCGCTGACGGGCAACCGGGAGGCGGTGACGGCCCTGTTCGGCGCTGCCGAGGCGGCCCCGCTGGCCGGCGTCACCGGCCGCCTGGCCGACCTGCTCCGCCGCGCGTTGCCCCTGCCGCTGCCGATGTACGGGCTCAACTACGCCTGAGACCCATTGCGGATTTCGGATTGCCGATTGCGTCCTGCGGACGCAATCCGAAATCCGCAACCCGCCATGCGGGCGCCCGCTCAAACGTTCGCGCCGGTCAACTCGCGGAGGTGGGTGACTTCCTTCTTCAACTCCAGGATGCGGCGGGCGGCGCGGAAGCGGACCTCCAGGTCCAGCGCGATGAAGGGCTTGATGAGGTAATCGTCGGCGCCGCAGACCAGGACGCGAATGATGTCCTCTTTCTGATGGCTGCCGGTGATCAGGATGACGTACAGGTCGCTGGTCCGCCGGTCGGAGCGGATCTTCCGGCACAGGCCGTACCCGTCCATCCCCGGCATCATCCAGTCGGCGATCACCACGTCGGGGGTCGGGTCCGCTTCCAGGGCCCGCCACGCCTCGTTGCCGTCGGCCGCCCGCACCACCTCGCACCCCCAAGGCACCAGCAGGCTCTCCAGCAGCGACAGGTACGTCGGATCGTCATCGGCGATTAGTATCTGCATGCCTCGTGCTCCTTGATCGCCGACGCCAGCGCCTCGGCGAGCCGGGACATCGTCGTCTCCACCGCCGGCAGCGTCTCGCCGGCCCGTTTCATCTCGCCGCGGTCGGCGCAGTCCTCCAGCATCCGGACGGCGCCGACGACGTCTTCGGTGGCGAAGGCCGCCACCGCCGTCCGAAGGATGTGCGCCGCCCGCCAAGCGGCCGGGGCGTCGCCGGAGTCGATCATGCGGCGCAGCTCCGCCATCAGCACCGGGCAGTTCCTCAGGAACGCCTCCAGGTCCCTGTCCAGGGCCTCCTGGCTGCCGCCGGCGAACTCCAGGGCCCTGGCGGGGTCGAACACCTCCTCCGCCTCGCCCGGCAGGGGCGGGGCGGGCTCACCAAACGCCGGCGCCCGGGGAGGCGGGCGGACGCGGGCGGCCGCGTGAACCGCTTCCAGCAGCCCCTCGGCGCACAGCGGCCCCCCGACGCAGGCGTCCATGCCGGCGTCCAGGCACCGCTGCCGGTCCTGGTCGCTGTCGTGCGGGGTGATCGCCAGCAGGGGCAGACGCCTTCCGGCGGCCCGCTCGTCTCGGCGGACCGCGGCGGCGACGGCCAAGCCGTTCGGTTCGGGCAGTTGGACGTCCACGACGGCGATGTCGAACCGCGCGGCGGCCAGCGCGGCGAGGGCCTCTCGCCCGGTGGCCGCGGAGACCACCTTGTGCCCCCACCCCTCCAGGGCGGACCGGGCCAGCTCCCGGTCGGCCGCCCGATCGGTCGCCAGCAGGACCAGCAGGAACTCCCGGTCCTCCCGCAGGGAGTGGCGGGTGATGAGCCGATCGGCCCGCGGAGGCCCCGCCAGGCACGCGCACAGGGTGTCGCGCAGCTCGGCCCGCCAGATCGGCTTGGACAGATACGCCGACGCGCCCGCCGATGCCGACCGGGCGGCGTCGCCGCGAAGGCCCGCCGCCGCCAGCAGCACGACGCTCGGCGGCTGGGCCTGGCTGGCGAATCGCCCGGCCAGGGCGACCGCGTCGATGTCCGGGACGTTGGCGTCGATCAGGGCCAGCCGGCACGGCCGGCCCGTCGCCGCGGCGCGGGCGGCCTCGGCCAGCCCCTGCCAGCCCCGGGACACGCACAGGAAGTCGATCCCCCACGATTCCAGCAGACGGCGCAGCTCCGTCTGCTCGTCGGGGTTGTCGTTGATGATCACGGCGCGCACGGCCGCCAGCTCCTCGACCGGCACGGACGGGAACTTCGCCACCGGCGCGTCGGTCAGGCCGAACCGGGCGGTGAAGTGGAACCGGCTTCCCCGGCCCACCTCGCTGTCGGCCCAGATGCGCCCGCCCATCCTTTCCACCACCTGCGCCGCCACCGCCAGGGGGCCCCCGACGCCCTCGGAGCCCCCCGCGTGGAACGGGGCGAATACCTGCGCCTGCGTGGCCGGCGCGATGCCCACACCCGTATCGCTCACCCGGAAGTGCAGCACCGCCTCCCGGCTGGACCGGGACTCCGTCCGCACGCCGACGGCGATCCGGCCCCGCTCGGTGAAGCGGATCGCGTTGCCCACCAGGCACGAGACCACCTGCCGCAGCCGGCCCGGGTCGCCGAACAGGATGTTGGGCACGTCCGGGGCGACGTGGCAGGACAGGGCGAAGCCCTTCTCCTCAGCCCGGGGCCGCAGCGCGGCCACCGTGTCGGCGACGCCGTCGCGAAGGTTGAACTCGCTGCGGATCAGGTCGATCCGCCCGGAGGCGATGACCGCGGCGTCGAGCAGGTCATTCACGGCCGTCAGCAGCTCGCCCGAGGAACGGCGGATCGCACCCAGCAGGCCATGGTGCTCGATGGACAGGCCCGTTCGCCACAGCGCCTGGGCGGACGAAAGGATCACGTCGAACGGCCCCCGGAGCCCGTGCAGCAAGGCGGCGCCGTTGCCGCCGGTGACGACGGTCGGCGCGGACGGGCCCGGGTTGCGCCGGCGTCTTCGCGCATCGGCTCCGGCCGATTCGGCCATTGGCTTGCCCCGCGCGCCCGGCCGATTCCCCGCTCCCGGATCCGCCGCGGCGCCGAAAACCCCTGTGGCCGGCAGCCTGCAACTGCCGGTCCCCCGCCCGACCTGCGCACTCATCGGCCCGCGGGCGAATGGACTTTACTTGGGAGGCGGCCCCCGCCGCCCGGGGCGATCAGGCGAAGCGCCCGTCGAGGAAGAAGACCGCCGACGCCATGCCCTCCGGCAGCGGGACCGAGCAGCCCCAGACCGTCACCGGGAACCGCGATCCGTCAGGCCGCTGGGCCAGCAGGTTCAACTCCACGCCGGAAGGGTCGATCGCACCGGCGTTACGGATCAGGGCCGCGACGTAGCCCCGATGGGCCGGGCAGACGAAACCCAGCAGCGACGCGCCCGCGGCCTCCTCGGGGCCCGGGCAGCCGAACATCTCGGTGAACCGCCGGTTGACCGCGAGGATGCCGCCCTCCCGAACGACCGCCACGGCCGCCGCGGTCGGCGCGGGGCGGGCGGGGGCGATTTCCCGCGCGATCACGACCACGCCGGCGCTGACGGGGAAGGCCCCGACGTCATAGCGGGTGTCGCCGAACTGTGTCAGCATGCCCATCGCCCGGCCGCTGCGGAGGACGTCGAGGTACAGGGCCTCAGCCGCGCTGCCGGCGGCGTCGGGGAAGACCTCGTAGAGGGATCGCCCGAGCACCTCGGCGGCCGGAAGGCCCGTGAGACATTCGGCCGGGTGGTTCCAATGGATATACCGCAGTTGGACGTCAAGGGCGAACACCACGGCCCCGTCGCGCGAGGCGCGTGGCGAGCGATCGCCTGCGGTCGGCGCAGCGGTCCACTCGGGGCGGTCCGGGTCGAAGTGGGTGGTCGTGCGTGCGGCTTCCATGCCCAAGGCTCCGTGCTTCTGCCGCCGCCGAGGTCCCCCGGCGGCTCGTCCGGCTTGGGGCAGCACGGCCGGACGATGACGCCCCGACCATTGGTATTATCGGTATGGGGCGACGGCGGGAGCATCGGACAGACGCCGATTCCGGCGTAAGATTTGGCATCCCCTGCTCGTCCGCGCATGTCCTACCGCAGCGCCGGTAGAGGCCGTCGCTGCTCCGGGTGCGTTCGTGGCGACCCCAGCCGCGGGAACGTGCCCCACCGGCCGGTCAGACCGGGCGTGGCGTCGGGGCCCGGGACGCCACGGTAGCGCCGGCGGGACCGGCCTTGGCGCGGGCCTGCTGCGGGAAGCCGGTGGCCAACTTGACCGCCGCGACCCGCCTCAGGAACGCGCTGAAGTACGTACCGCCCGCTAACAGCGTCTCGACGGCCTCGACGAGCTTGGACGGGGCGACCTCTTTGCTGAGGTATCCCGCGGCACCCGCCCGGACAGCGGGGGGGCCGTACTGGTCCTCCGGGTGCATGCTGACGACCAGTACGGGCAGGGCCGGCCTGGCGGCCGACGCCACCTCCACCACGCTCAGACCCGTGCCGCCGGGCATGGAGATGTCCAGCACGGCCAAGTCGAGATCGTTGTTGAGGATACACTCGATCGACTCGGGGACGTTGCCCGCCTCAACGAACTGGCAATGGGGGTACTCCTCCGCGAGCAACTCCACCATCCCTCTTCTCACCAAAACATGATCGTCGGCGATCAGGAACCTCAAGGAAGACCCTCCCTCTCCTTATGCCTCCGCGGGAACCCCCTCCGGCAAGCATTTCTTCGAGACCCATGCCGCCGGCGCCTCCCGCGAGGCGGCGCCATCCCATCCATCCCAGTCCCTTTCATCCATGAAGCGGAAGCATCCCACCGTGTGCTCCGGACCCCCGCCCCCGGCGATATGCAGCTAGTCACCTGTCTACGACTACGCATATCGCATTGCAAGCATGCTATGGGAATATTTTCCTCCCCCGGCCATGCCGGCCCCCCCCA
>DASRZG010000088.1:0-5367 GCA_035686585.1 Phycisphaerae bacterium | reverse complement strand
ATCCCCGTCCTCAGGTAGAGAGGACAGTCCCAGTTTCTTCAAGGCCTCAGCCCGCACGAGCGGGTCCTCGATGATCTCCGGCCCGAGGACCCGCAGCAGCGGGATGGCGGCATTGTTCTCGGCGGTCACGCCGCGGGACGCCTCGGCCTCGAGGGCGGCGGCGTAGTCCACCGTGCCGTCTTCCCGCAACGGCCCGAGGAGAACCGTCGTCTCCGGGCCGACCTGCAGCTTCGGCGGCGGGACGGGGAGGTGGAGGAAGATGGCCGTCAAGGCCAGCAGGCCGACGATGATCAACACGATCCGGCGCCGCTTGCGCGGTTTCTTTGCCATTTCTCTCCCCTTCTTCACGGATTCGCTCGTAACGAAGAACCAAGACTGCCCGGGTTCACTGGGTGAAGCGAGGGAGCCAGGTACCTGGAGCCGGGAACCGGCCGATGGTTCCACTGTCGCCTTCCGACCGGGTTCCTGGTTCCCGGTTCCTTTGTTCCCGGTTCCTCTAGTAAGCATTTCCCACGCGGCGCAGCGCGTGGGTGTAGGCGTTGATGCGCTGTCCGCGCGGTCGCGGCGTTCCTGGTTCCCGGTTACCGGCTCCCGGTTCCATCTGTTACCTTACCCTGCAATCGCCTTCGACGCGATATCCGTCCGGTAGTAGCAGTCGGTCCAGTGGATCTTCTTGACGGCCTCGTACGCCCGGGCCTGGGCGGCGGCGATGGTGGCGCCCAGGGCGGTCACGCCCAGGACGCGCCCGCCGGTGTTGACCAGCTTGCCCTCGGCCATGGCCGTGCCGGCATGAAAAACCTTCACGTCCTCCATCGCGTCGGCGGCGTCGATGCCGGTGATCTCGTAGCCCTTGGTGTAGCTGCCGGGATAGCCGCCCGAGGCCATCACCACGCACACGGCCGGGCGCGGGTCCCATTCCAACTGGACCTCATCGAGCTTGTGGCGGCAGACGGCCGCCATGGCCTCGACCAGGTCGCTCTTGAGGCGCATCATCAGCGGCTGGGTTTCCGGGTCGCCGAAGCGGCAGTTGAACTCCAGCACCTTCGCCCCGGCGTGGGTGAGCATCAGCCCGGCGTACAGGCAGCCTTCGTAGCGGCCGAAGGAGCGGCGCATGGCGTCGACGATCGGCACCAGGATCTCCCCCTCGACGCGGGTCATGACCTCGGCGTCGATGATGGGCGTGGGGCTGTAGGCGCCCATCCCGCCGGTGTTGGGCCCGGTGTCGCCGTCGCCGATGGGCTTGTGGTCCTGGCTGGCCTCCAGCGGATAGATGCTCCGCCCGTCGCACAGGGCGAGGATGGAGACCTCCTGCCCGGTGAGCAGCTCCTCGATGACGACGGTGTCGCCCGCGTCGCCGTAGATCCGCTGTTCCATCATCTGCTCCAGCGGCTTGACCGCCATGTGCGGCTCGAGGCAGACGTACACGCCCTTGCCCTTGGCCAGACCGGCCGCCTTCACCACGATCCCCTTGTCCCGGCTGAGGGCGTAGTCCCGCGCCGCCGCCAGGTCGGTGAAGACCCGCGCCTCGGCCGTCGGGATCGAGGCGTTCCGCATCAGCTCCTTGCTGAAGGCCTTGTCCGCCTCCAGCCGGGCGCCGGCGGCCGAGGGCCCGAAGCACAGCATCCCCGCCTCCCGAACCGCGTCTGCCAGCCCGGCCGCCAGGGGGTCCTCCGGCCCGACGACGACCATCTCCACCCCGCAGTCCTTGGCCGCCTTGACGATCGCCGGGACGTCCTCGGCCGCCACCGGCAGGTTCTCGCCCACCTGGGCGGTGCCGGGATTGCCCGGTGCGCAATACAGCTTCTCGCACAGGGGGCTCTGGGCCATCTTCCAAGCCAGGGCATGCTCTCGCCCGCCGCCGCCGACCAGCAGGATCTTCATGTTCGCGTCCTCTCGATCTCGGGATTCGCCTCGGGGCAGAGAGTCTAACCCACGCACGAGGGATTTTCGAATGACGATTGTCGATTGACGATTGCGGACACTCGTTTAGCCGCGACCCGCAGGGGAGCGCGTTCGTCGCCGAACCATGTGCCTTCGCATGCGCCTGGGCGTGCCGCGCGGAAGACCCGGGCGCATGCCAGGGCACAATGTACGGGAACGGTCGCGCTCCCCTGCGGGTCGCGGCTAAACGGGCACTGGTTGCCCCGCCCCCGCGGGCATCTGGTCCCACGTCCTGCCGTCCAGCAGCCTGCCCGCCTTCTTCTTGTTGACCCCGCCCCATTGCTTGAAGAAGAAGGGCACGCTGGCCTGCAGGCACTGCTCGCGGATGTCGAGGGCCCATTGCGGCGACATGGGCCGGGCGCCCGGGCCGGATTCGCCGCCGACGATCACCCAGTCGATCCGGCTCAGGTCCAGCTCGGGCAGCGGCCCCAGCAGCGGCTCCAGCGACAGGAACCGCACGGCCGCCGGCGTGGTCCGGAGATCGTCGATGCGGTGCCGGCAGTCGTCGTTCTCGACCGTTACGCCCATCCAGACGTTGTCCGGCCACGGCAGCGACGGGGCCAGTTCGGCCAGACGGGCTGACCGCTTGGTGAGGACCTGGAATGTATGCCGGTCCGCCCGCTGCATGACGTCAAACACCCGCTCGATGAAATCGGCCGGGACATCCTCGTGGAACAGGTCGCTCATGGAGTTGACGAAGATGACCTGGGGCCTCCTCCAGGCCAGCGGCAGATCCAAGGCATGCTCATGGAGAGTCACGCTGAAGCCGTTGCGGTAGTTGGCCTGCCCCATGGCCTTCAGCCGCCGCGCCAGGCGCTCCGCGTAGCAGTGGGCACACCCCGCGCTGATCTTCGTGCACCCGGTCACCGGGTTCCACGTCGATCCCGTCCATTCAATCTGCGAGTTCATGCCCATGGTCAGTCCTTGTGCAGGATGCGTGCGAAGTTACCGGCCCCGCAGCGTGCACGGAGATTGTATGGCCGAGGGGATCGGGTGCCAAGAACAGGGGCCATCCTGACGGCCATCGGGGCCTGCCGGCAACTCCGCGGGGATCGGCGTACCCCATCCCGGCGCGCCTGGATGGGAAAGGCGGGTGGCACGGCTACGCTGTTTGTAGGCGTGCCATTGGACTGCCCGGGCGGATCGGTTCGGGTCGACACTCGACATGCCAGGCGGGCCGGTCGAACGGAGTGCCGTTCGAGCAGGGTGTCCACCGGCACGGCTGCGGACAACGCAGCCGTGGCACCCAGCCCTTGGAGCCTGGCTCCCGGGGCAACTGGGTGGCACCCCCAAGCCGTCGTTTGGCTTGAGGGTGTCCGTGGGTGGGCCCGCACCCTCAAGCTCCGCGATCCGCCAAGCAGCGCGGACCGCTGCGCTTGGGGGTGCCACCCAATGTAGTCAGACCAGCGCCACGCTCACCTCGCGCATGCGGATGTCGGACGGGGCGGTGCCGCCGGCGCGGAGGGTGAAGGTTCCGCCGCGGGCGGGGAGGAGTTTGACGGCCTTGCGCAACCCGCGGGGTTTCTCGGTCCAGTGGTACTCGACGCGGAGCTTGCCGGCGGCGGGGGCGGAGGCGGTGGTCACCCGGATGCGGTTCAGGCCGGGAAGCAGGGCGGGCAGAGACATCATGTTGCACTGGCAGGACGTGCGGATGGTCAGGGAGTCCAGGCCCACGTCGGCGGGATCGCGCCGGGCGAGCATGTCGATCCGCAGCAGGTAGCCGTACTTGCCGACGGCCGAGAACCGCCCTTCGTGGTAGGCCTCCTGGCCGAAGGCGGTGCGGATCCGCCGCGGCCGGGGATTGGGCCGCTTGGAGGCGAAGATCCGACCCCACACCAGCTGCCACGACAGGCCGCCGTCGACGGAGGCGTGCAGCGCGAGCATGTCCTGCGGGTCGGGCCCCGACCGGCCGACGGCCTCGACGACGGAGTCGGTGATGATGTACGGCGTGGCCACCTCGTAGACCAGCATCGACAGCTTGCCCGTCCGGGCAGGGTGGACCAGGGCGGCGCGGCGGCTGGCGCGGGCCTCGCCGGCGACGGACAGGACCCTCGCGGCCCCCTCGCCAAAGGCCCCGCCGGCCAGCGGGACGTCCCAAGTCAGCTCCACCGAACCGTGCATCCGGCACAGGCCGGACCCGCCTCCGCCCCCGCGGGCCTCGGCGGGCTGGCGGTACAGGTAGGGCGTGACGTACTCGCCCAAAAACGTGTCGGCAATCCCGCCGCCGAGGACGTCGGCGTCTGTCCAGGCCGGCGCGATGGGCTTCGGCTCGGGCCCGAACGAGTAGGGCCAGTACGCGGCCCCCGGCTTCCACAGCCGCCGCCACGTCTGGCCGGGACGCAGGTCCAGCCGCATCCGGTGCGTTGGCATGGGGGCGTCGCCCTCGACGGCGTAGCGGGTGGTGGCTTCCCGGTCGACGTAGGCGTCCCGGCTGGATGCGGCGAAAAAGTAGGGCCTGGGCGGATCGGCGGGGTGCAGCAGCAGGTCCGGGTCGGCGTCCACCTCGGCGATCGAGGCGACGTGCCGCCCGTCGCGGGCAAAGACGTACCACCCGTTCTGGGGGTCGAACGCGTGCCAGCGCGTCCTGCCGTCGGCGTCGCGGTATCGCAGCTCGGCGACGGTGTGGCCGAGGCGCTTGATGACGGTCTTTCGCCCCCGCCCGGCTCCCGAGGCCGTCCAGGCGTTGGCCATCAGCCTCCCCAGGCCGTCGCAGTAGTGGCCGACGTAGACGTTGAGGTACTTGAGCGTGTCGGAGATGACGGCCTCCTGTCCCCGGCCGCCCTCGCGCCAGGCCGGGGCGCTGCGGGCCTGACAGATGTGCAGCCACTTCCACAGGGCGATCGCCCGCTGCTGGGGCGTGCGGGCCTTTTCGATACGGAAGGCGTCTTTCGCCCAGCGCCGGAGGTCCTTGGCGTCGGGCCAGCGGTCACAGGCGATCCAGACGTCCTTCGCCGCGGTCGATGTGCGGGCCATCGTCGTGCCTCCAGAATGATCGTCGGCTGCCAAGACGATACCAGCAATCCCGCCCATTGCCATCACCGGCTTGAGAAGAGGAAGCAGCGGAAGAAGAAGAAATGGCAGGGATGCAGGGGATGCAGGGGATACGGAGGGGGTAGAAGCAGCAGAAGAAGAGGAAGAAGAAACGGCGATGCAGGGGATGAAGCGGGGGCATCGCGGGAAGAAAGAGGAGGAACTGGCGGCCGGCTGAAGCGGCCCAAACGCTAACAGGAAGGCGGGTTGGCTGGTAGTTCGATGCGGGGTTCCCGGGCCGTCTGCTGAGCGGCGTCCGCCGGCCGTTCCGCTCAACCACCCCGACCACTGCGCTCCCAAGGCTCGCGTCCCCCGCACCGCTTTCTCCCCTTCCTCTGCTGTTGCTTCTACAATCTGCTCCATCCCCTGCATCGCCGTTTCTTCTGCTGTTGCTTC
>DASRZG010000087.1:0-4881 GCA_035686585.1 Phycisphaerae bacterium | reverse complement strand
TCCGACGGCATCCTGGACGCCTTGGCGGTACCATCGTTCGAGCGGCTGGGCCAGCTTCGCATCGGGTCAAGATGCCAGTCGCTGGCCCGGTCCGCCGTGGGGTTGCTGGCGTCGCTGGACGGCCAGGAAGAGCTCTGGGTGATCGACCCGGAGACACTGGCCGTTCGGAAGAAGATCGACGTGGAGAGCATTTGGGCTGTGGCGGCCTCGCCGAAGGGGGCACTGGCTTACTGCTCGACCCATACGGAAGGGCGCCTGACCGCCCTGGCCGTGGTGGACCTCCGCGCGGGCCGGGTGCTCAAGCAAGCCCCCGTCCGGGACTTGGGGGGATTCCGCCGCGGGCCTGGAAGGGCTGCGAGATTGACCCGCACCAGCGGAGGGATCCCGAAGAGGGTGGACGTGACGCTGGACGGGAAATACCTGCTGACCTCGGACGGCAACGTGCTCTGCCGGTATGCCTGCTCCGGGGGAGGCCTGAGCCCGGATGAGGCGATCGAGTGCGGTGCCTGGGCCCTGAGCCCTGACGGCAGGTACGTGTTGATCGAACACAAGTTGCTGTACAAGGCCGATGTGTTCGCCAAGCCGATTCGCGAGATTCCGGACATCGATCGGGGCGGGACCTCGGACTCGGAGCGGTTCGGCTTCGACAAGTCCGGCGGGAAGCTGTATGCGATGGATGGAGACTCGCACCTGACGGTTCTGTCCACGGAAGGTAATCTGGAGCGAGCCATCTTCCTCGGCAACGCGTTCGGATACATGCGACAGATTGTCGTGCACCCCCTCGGCCTCCGGCTGCTGCTGCGATCCTCGCGCCATCTGGTCTGGATCGACTTGCGGCAGGAAGGGACGCGCCTCGAGCCGGTGGCGCCCCGCGCCGACCCCGCGCCCGCGCAGAAGCTGCCGGACGGGTCGGTGGTGCAGCCGCTGCTGGACATCACCCGGCCCCCCAACGACCTGGGGCCCTGGGGGTGGGGTGCGTGGTCCGGTGACGGCGACTGCCTGTACTGGCTGGACCGGGCGAGCGTGCTGCACAAGTTCCAGTCCCCGGACTGGAAAGAGACCGCCTGCGTCCGGATCCATCCGACGGCCCAGTTCCTGGCCATGTCGTCGGCGGGACTGGCGACCTACTGCCGCGAGGCACAGCAGTTGATTGTTCTCGACCCGCAGACGCTCGCCTCCCGGGCGTCGATCTGGCTGGCGTATTGCAGGTACCTGGCCGGGTCGCCCGCCCTGGATCGGCTGGTCGTGGGGGAACGGGAAGACTACCACGCCCGGTGGGTGGATCTGCCACGAGCGGCCGCCGGAACGAGGATCCTCCCCGAGCACGTTCAGCTTCCCCCAAACCCCGGGCGCGATCTGCTGAGCTGGGCCGGGCCCGGCGCGCACGGGAGCCTTCCGCTGGGGCACGTGGACCTCACGCCGGACGGGAGCCGGCTGATTGCCGAAGGGGGTATGAAGGTCTTCATCTTGCGCGGCGACCGCCTGGTGCTGAGGACGTTCCGCAGCAACGGCCTGAGCCGAGGCCTGGAATCGATCCGGATCAGCCACGACGGCCGATGGGTGATGGCGGACCGCCCTCTAAGTAAGCGCCTCGAGGTCTTCTCCACCGACGACATCGCCAAGCCCGCCTACACGATTGACGCCCCCGGCCCCATTTGGGGCACGGGCATCGACGGGGCGGGGAACGTGTACATGCGGAACGTGCAGAACGAGCGGAGGGCGGGGCTGGCGGTGTGCGGCCCCGACCGGCAATTGGCGGTCGACCTCAAGGCGCCGCCGTATCAGGTCGGTGAATTGCTGGGGCGCCCCGGGCACAGCGGCGTCGCGTCGTCGGGCCCGAAGGTGTGGTACTTCCAGCCTCCGGGCGGGCAGCAGACCCAGCCAGACAAGGAGCCCAGTCAATGACGCGGGGAACGGCGAAGCTCATGCGGTGGCTATTGCCTGCCGTGGCGGCGGCGGCAGCGGCGTGGCCGGGCATCGTGGCCGCCCAGGATGCCGCCGACGACGACTGGCTGGGAAAGGCGCCCCCGGGCAGGCCCGTCCGGACCGACGTCAACGTGCTCAAGGAAAAGTCGACGGTCCTGGACGTGACGTTCGCCCACCTGGACTTCGGCAAGTCGCGGCTGATGCCCGAGCCGGTGTTCTCCGACGACGGGAAGTACCTGTATCTGCTGGACATGACGGGCAGGCTGCGCAAGATCGAGATCGCCACGTGGAAGCAGGTGCAGTGCCTGCCCCTGGCGACGGGCGCCTTCCGCCTGCGCCGGGCGGGCTCGTGGCTGATGGTTTCCACCGCCAACGATGAGCGGCACTGGCTGATCGAACCGGCGACGTTGCGCGTCCATCACGCGATCACGACGCAGGGGACCGGGGGCCTGTGTTCGGGGCCCCGGGTCGACTACGCCTACAGCTCGCAGAGCGTCTACGACATCCGTACGGGCCGGCGGACCCTCCGGGATCTGCGGAACATGCCCAAGGGCCAATTCCTGTTCAACGCCGGGGACAGCGTCATCACGCCGGATGGGAAGTACCTGTTCAGCTACACAGGCCACCAACTGAGTCGATGGCGAATCTCCGGGCGATCACTGCTGTTCGAGCAGACCCAGGCTCCGATGGACATGGGCAGCACCGGTGCGGCGCTGCTGGCGGGGAACGGGGAATACGTCTACCAGCCCTTCCAGAGGAAACGCACGCCCGGCAACTCGGCGGGGATGATGATCTCCGTCTTCAAGGCCAACGATCTCCGCGAGCCGGCCCACCGCATCACCGCGGGCCGGTTTGTGGACGTGGACAAGCAGGGCATGTGGTGGTCGCTGGGCGACAGCATGTCGCTGGGGGGCTACCTGTTCCTGTCCGACCCGGACGGCGTGGAGCTGCGGAAGTACAAGTGGCCGTGGACGAGCACCATCGGGCTTTACACCACCGCACGAATGCACCCGGACGGGTCGGCGATCATCAACATCCACGAATCCCACGCGACGTGGGCCGAGCTGCCCAAGGTGTCCGCCGCCAACGGGCGGGCGGCGCCGGGGCAGGTCACCCCCAAGCCCGAGCCCGTCCAGGGCGCCCCGCTGGCGGGGACCCGACGACAGGTCGACGGCGCCGCGGTCACCGACGTGGCCCTGTCCCCCCGGGGCCTGGTGCCGGACGTCCTGCTCTCCGACGACGGAACCGGCCTGCTGACGCTGTCCGCCGACGGCACGCTCCGGCGATTTCACCTGCCGGAAGTCGCCGAGCGGATGCGCCTGGAAATCGGGGCGGAGTGCTCGTTCCTGGCCCGATCGGCCGAGGGGCTGGTCGTCGTCGTCAAGGAGCTCCAGGAGCTCTGGGTCATCGACGAGGGCACCTTCGAGGTCAAGCGCCGCATGCCTGCCGCCGGTGCGATACGGGTGGCGACCTCGCCGGCCCGATCGATCGCCTACGTCCTGGACAGCAACGGCCTGGGGCTCCAGCCTGTCGACCTGAAGACCGGCAAGGCCGGGCGGAACTTCCGTTGGGTGCCCAGGAAGGCGGCCCTGAGCCGGGAGACCTCCGGCTGGGCCATCGCCAGCGCCCCGCAAATGCGCATGACCCCGGACGGCAAGTGGCTGATCGGCCGGAGCTCAGGGGGCATCTCCCGCGTGTGGTGCGGGTCCGAACCGATGGTCTTCCACGAGTCGACCGCCTGCAGTTCCTCCGGGGAGGACCTGCTCATCTCACCCGACGGGCGGTACGTGCTGGCCGACGGGCTGGTGAAGGCCTGGCCGGTGGAGGGCTTCGCCATTGCGGCTTTGGACCCTCCGGGCTTCAACCTGGTGCCGGCGATGATCGACTCGTTCAGCAAGCGCGTCTACGGCTGTCAGGGCGAGGTGCTGGTCGCCCTGGACGCCGAAGGGAAAAAGGAGCTTGAGTTCGTGCTGCCCGTCAAGCATCCCAAGGCCGGGATGGACGAATACCGCAGGCCGACGCTGACCCACCTCCTGCCGGGAGTCTACGAGAACCGGGGGCACCGGCAGATGGTCCTGGACGCTCAAGGCAGCCTGGTGGTCCTGACCGGCTACCACACCTTCCTGGTCGCCCCGCCGGCATCCAGGACAATCGTCTCCTCCGCCCCGTACGATCCGCTGTGGCTGGGCGCCCCCGACCGTCGCCGCGAGATCACCGCGACCCTGAAAGGCCTGCCCAGCCAGAACACCAAAGCGCTGGAGGTCCGCCGCCTGAAGCGCGACGGGATCGAGGTGGTGGCGATGCCTTGCCTGTCGCGGGAGATCGTCGAGTCATTGCCCTGGACGCCGGACGGCAAGAGCTTCTACCTGTTGGACCGAACGGGGCTGCTCCGCCGGATCACCGCGCCGGGGTTCGAGGAGATCGCCAGGCTGATGCTGCCCCAGCCATGCCGCACCATGGCCATGTCCAAGCTGGGGCTGCTGGTCGGCGCGGCCAATTGGCCGGAACTGTATCTCCTCGACGCCGAAACGCTCCAGGTCAAGTGGAAGATGACGTTCCGCCAGCAGGCCGGCTCGGCCGCCAGAGAGCCCTTCTGGGCAAAGGACATCATCGGGATCATCACCAGCCCGGGCTCGGACCTGGCGTTCATCCGCTGTGACCCGTGGGGGGCGACCTACCGGCTGGAGTTGGCCACCGGCAAGAGCACCGGGCCGGTGGGCGTCGAGGCCCCCTGGAAGGACAAGCGCGTCCGTTACGCCTTTCCCATGCCCCCGCCCTTCCCCGAGTTTGCGCAGATCACGCCGGACGGGCGATGGATGCTCCTGTCCACGCCGGAATACGGCATCTGCCGGTTCGACCTGAACACGCCCGTCCCCCGGGTCGTCCAGTACCAGAAGCCCCTGCTCTGCCTCCACGAGGATCCCATGTCGAAGCGCCAGGAATACTACGGCGGCG
>DASRZG010000086.1:0-11655 GCA_035686585.1 Phycisphaerae bacterium | reverse complement strand
CGAGCTGTTCGGCCTGCGGCGCGAGGAGCTGGCGATCGTCGCCCACGTGGCGCGGTACCACCGGCGCAGCGCCCCCAAGCCCTCGCACCTGGACTACATGACCCTGCCCCGCGAGAAGCGACTCATCGTCAGCAAGCTGGCGGCGATCCTCCGCGTCGCCGACTCCCTCGACCACAGCCACTCCCAACAGGTCCGAAACGTGCAGTTCGACCGGCGCGGCGACGAGCTGGTCATCGCCATCGCCGGCGTGGCGGACCTGACCCTGGAACGGCGATCCCTGTACTCCCGCTGCGACATGTTCGAGGACATCTATGGGATGCGAATCCGCCTGGAGGAGGCCGAGATCTGAGATGCCGGGCGGCACCGGGCCGCCGGCAAGCGAACCGCCATGGGCAAGACGGAACTGAAAAACCCGGCCCTGTACATCAGCCGCGAGTTGAGCTGGCTGGAGTTCAACCACCGCGTGCTCCGCGAGGGCGCCTCCGAGGAGGTTCCGCTGCTGGAGAGGCTGAAGTTCCTCGCCATCGTCAGCTCCAACCTGGACGAGTTCTTCATGATCCGGGTGGGCGGGCTGCGGCAGCAGCGCCGCGCCCGGCCCGAACGGCGCGACGCCAGCGGCCTGTCCGCCGACGAGCAGCTCGGGGCGATCCGCGACCGCGTGAAGCGCATGGCGGCCGAGCAGTCCCAGGCCGTCCGGGTCGTGGCGGAGGCGCTGCGGCCCAAGGGCATCGCCCTGCTGGACGCCGGGGAGTTGACGGGCGATCAGCACAAGTTCCTGGCGAGGTTCTTCCGAAATCACGTGCTGCCGGCGCTGACGCCGCTGGCGGTGGAGGAGCTGGACCCCTGCCCGGTCCTGCCGGGGCTGCAGTTGTACGTGGCCCTGCTGGCGGCAGCCAGTGACGCCGGGGCGGGCGAGCGGGCCCGGCTCGTGGTCGTGCCCGTGCCGCGCGACCTGTCGCGGTTTGTGACCGTCCCCTCGGCCGGCCGGTTGGACCTGGCCCGCCTGGAGGACGTGATCGTCGCCAACGCCCCGTCCCTGCTGCCCGGGACGCGGATCGAGGCGGCGACGCTGTTCCGCCTGACCCGCGACGGCGACGTGCCCGTGGACCTCGACGACGCCCCCGAGCCGCTGGTCGCGGTCGAGCAGGCGGTCAGCTCCCGCCGGCGCCGCGAGGTGGTCCGCGTCGAGCTGGCGGCGGGGACGGCCCCGGCCCTGAAGGACCGCCTGCTGGCCTGGCTGGCCACCGGCGGCGAGGAGCTGTTCGAGATCGACGGCATGCTGGACGCCGCCGCCCTGATGGAGGTCGCCGGCCGGAGCGGCTTCGACGAGCTGAAGGACGAGCCCTGGGAGCCCCAGCCCCCGCGGGACCTGGCCGGGGCTGAGGACTTGTGGGAGGCGATCCGGGAGCGGGACGTGCTGCTGTTCCACCCGTACGAGTCGTTCGAGCCGGTGGTCCGGCTGATCGATTCGGCCGCCGACGACCCGAGCGTGATGGCGATCAAGCAGACGCTCTACCGCACCAGCGGGGACTCGCCCATCATCAAGGCCCTCGCCCGCGCCGCCAAGGCGGGCAAGCAGGTGGTGGTGCTGGTGGAGCTGAAGGCGCGGTTCGACGAGGCCCGCAACGTCGACTGGGCGCGCCGCCTGGAGGAGGCGGGCTGCCTGGTCCTCTACGGCATCGCCGGGTACAAGACGCACGCCAAGGCCCTGCTGATCGTCCGCCGCGAGGCCCGGCGGATCAACCGCTACCTGCACCTGGGCACGGGCAACTACCACGACAAGACTGCCAAGCTGTACTCCGACATCGGGCTGCTGACGAGCGACCGGGACATGACCGCCGACGCGGCCGCGTTCTTCAACCTGCTGACCGGCTACAGCCAGGACGTCGGCTGGAAGGCCCTGACCATCGCCCCCACGGGCCTGCGGCAGCGGTTCGTCGATCTGATCGACCGGGAGATCCAGGCCTCCACGCCCGACCGGCCCGGGCTGATCATGGCCAAGGTCAACTCGCTCCAGGACCCCGGCATCATCCAGGCGCTGTACCGCGCCAGCCAGGCGGGCGTCCGCGTGCGGCTGAACGTCCGCGGGATTTGCTGCCTGAGGCCGGGCGTGAAGGGAGTCTCAGAGAACATCGAGGTCCTCTCGATCATCGACCGCTACCTCGAGCACGCCCGCGTCTTTTACTTCCGCAACGGCGGGCACGAGGAAGTGTACATGTCCAGCGCCGACTGGATGACGCGGAACATTGACAAGCGCCTGGAGATCCTCTTCCCCGTCCGCGACGCCGCCGCCCTCCGTCGGCTGATCGGCATGCTGGAGACCTTCTTCGCCGACAACGTCAAGGCCCGCCGGCTCCTGCCCGACGGCACCTACGAGCCCGTCGCCAGGACCGGCCCGCGCGCCCGGGCGCAGGAGGTCTTCCACGCCCAGGCCGTCCAAGCCGCCCGGGAGCAGCCCATCGAGTTCCGCCCCCTCACCAGGCCGCAGGACTGAGGGGAATGGAGGAAGGCTGCATGTTGCGGATGGACAGGGTGGCTAGTCTTGGCTTTCTGGGAGGAGGAACCAGCGGCCCGTGCTGGCCTGGAGAACA
Source organism: Phycisphaerae bacterium (assembly GCA_035686585.1). GTDB lineage: Bacteria > Planctomycetota > Phycisphaerae > SM23-33 > SM23-33 > DASRZG01. Next base: position 9,064 of record DASRZG010000086.1, on the reverse strand, counting down.
CGCGGCGTGGAATCCCCTGACAGGGCCGGACGTTTGGGTCGGGCCCGAATCTGCGACACAAACAAGGCGAATCGCTCGGGGAACTCAACTTCCGCTGTAGTTCCCGTGCCGTCACTGGATCGCTGCTGCGGAATCCCTTCCTTCTTGGCCATCGTCGGTCCCTTCTTGGTTCTCGCCGAAAGTTATCTTCGGGTATACGAATCCGAGAATATCTGCCACCGCCTTAAGCGGCTCGACGCACATGCAAGATACTACCTTCCGTCGAGACGTGATGTAAAGGAGACCCAGCATAACTTTGCTCCCCTCATCATAAGCGTTGATCGGAGCCACCATCAAGGCTGTCACGTCGCGCAGCTGGGTGTTGGGGTCATCAGCCCACTTGTCCTTCTTGTCTTCCTCACTGACCTCTCGCACGTTCGGGATGAGGTAGACTCCCCTCTCATCGTGTCGCATAAGAGCGGATGCAATGCTCCCTTCGCTTGGCACCGGAACAGATCGGTCGGATCTGTTGGGGTCCATGTTCCTTGATCTTCCCCACGTCACATATACTCGTTCGCCGTCCCTGATATCGGCCAGACGGACCGCACAGTTGACCGTTTGGTCCCCGAGGAGACAGCGGAAATAGGCGGCGATCAACTCCGTCCAACTGTCGTGGATGTGGCTGTACCTCTCGCGGTACTGAATCATTGCCGTGGGGGAGTTGCCCTCCTGCTCCAAGGGAGCAATGACCTCCTGTGCTTGGTCGCGAAGGGAATGAAGCAGGTTGTGAAGACGCACGCCGAGGTACAAGTCTCTTATCCGAACACGCCTGAAAAGGCTAAGCGTAAGCACCGCCAAGACCCCCACCCCCAGGACCAGCGCCGCCACCTGCCATCCCAACAGGAAATGGGCCAGGACTGTTAGTACGACGTCCGTCCCGAAACAGATGAGAATGCTCCGGATGCGCAGCACGTATGCGATGCCTTGCTTCCAAGCTTCGTGCGGGTCCACCTCACGTATGTGCTCCATGAGTTTCACCCCGACCTGACTTCGGATCAGGCACCCAAACGACCACATTGTATGGTGTGTACTTCTTATTGGCAACAGGATTTATGGCCAATATCAAGTCCCGCGACAGGTCGAGCGGTTTGGCAGATTTGCTCACGAGTGAGTGGGCGTCTGGGTGGGAAATGCTATCCCACCCGCAGCAGCGCCGCCTTGGCGGTTTCGGCTTTGTGGAAGGCCTTGACGCCCTTGCCCAGCGGCAGGATCGCCGTCTCGATGTTCCGCCAGCGGAGGAAGTCGCGGGCGGCGCCGGTCAGGTCGGCGGGGGGGTCGCCGGCCAGGATCAGCGTTCGCGGGGCGCCCTTGCAGGTCCACTCCAGCTCGGGCCGGTCGATCGGGCCGGCGGGGTCGGCCCCGGTCTTGGCCAGGACCTTGGCGCGCGGGCGGACCTTCCCGTCGGCGCGGACGATCACGCTTTCGCGGAAGGTCTTGTCGTTGACGCCGATCTGGCCTCCTTCGCAGAGGCGGACGGCCGGGTACTCCGCGGCCGGGGACGTGTCGGACAGCGGGTCCCCACCGGCGGCCTGCCGGGCCAGCGCGACGGCGCCGAGGACCACCGCGTCGTCGCCCGCCCCGGCCACCACCACCTGCGGCCCGGGCCCGGCGGCGTTGAGCGGGTCGTCGGCGAGCACGCGCTCGATGATCGGCATCAGAAAGGTTTCGCAGGCCTCCACGACCCCGCCGCCCAGGACGATCATCTCCGGGTCCACCAGCCGGCGCATGTCCATGCACGCCCGGCCCAGCATCTCCGCGGCGGCGGCCATCACCTCGCAGACCAGCTTGTCCCCGGCGTCGAGGGCGCGGCGGAGCATGCCCGACTTGATCACGCTCAGGTCGCCCGCCATCTCGGTCAGGAGGGTCTTCCTGCCGGCCTGGACGGCGGCGCGGATGTCCCGCTCGATGGCGGTCCGGCTGGCGAAGGCCTCCAGGCAGCCACGCCGCCCGCACCCGCAGACGGGTCCGGACGGGTCCATCAGCATGTGGCCGATCTCCGCCGCCGCGCCGTGATGACCCGTCAGGACGTGCCCGTCCAGGATGATCCCGCCGCCCAGGCCCGTGCCCGGGAACAGGCCCACCACGCTGGCGGCGCCGCGGGCCGAGCCCTGCCACAGCTCGCCCAGCGTGCCCAGGTTCACGTCGTTGCCCAGCACGACCGGCACGCCGAACCGCTTCGACAGCGGCCCGGCCACCGGAACGCCCATCAGGTCGATGTTGGGCGCGAAGACGATCCGGTCGGCATGGGGATCGGGCACGCCCGGCACGGCCACCCCGGCGGCGCGGACCGACGAGCCCGGCGCGCCGCTGTCGGTGAGGCACTGGGCCATGGCCTCGCCGACGGCCTGGACGGTGGCCTCGGCCCCTTGGCCGCGGGGCGTCGGACACCGATGCCGCGCCATCACGTGCCCGTTGGCTCCGGCCAGAACGGCCAGGATCTTTGTGCCCCCCACGTCCACCCCGAAGTAGAGCCTCCCGCCGTTTCCGTTGGACTGCGCCACGTTCCCATCCTCCTTGATGGCCCGTTCCGTCGGTGTCGCCCTTCCTCCTGAAACGATACCCGATCCCGCGCCGCCGGTCACGCTTTGCGCGGCGAATCGATCAGCTCGGTCAGCTCCTTCTGCGATTTCGGCGCGGTGAATCGCATCCAGATGCGCCTCGCCTTGGCGAGGCATTGCCCCTGCCGGTCGCGCAGGTGCCGTTCGATGGCGGCAACGGCGGGGACCGGTTCGGCGGACCGCCGCGCGGCGTGGCGGGCCACGCGCTCGATGTAGAGGTCCGCGTCGTGGGCCTCGCCGAGCAGGTCCTGCATCCGGACCATGGTCTCGGCCACCTCGGTGAGGGCGGGCGGGTAGATATCGACGAACAGCTCGGCGGTGTAGCGGAGCTTCTTGCAGTCGATCCGCAGCCGGTGCTGCTCGAGCGTGGTCAGCCGGTCCAGCCTCCTGCCGTACGGCCCCAGGCAGGCCGCGCCGCGGCGCAGCGCCCGGCGGGCCTCCTGCCACACCCGCCGCTGCGCCTGCCGCGCCGCCGGCCTCAGGCCGCCCGGCGCCGCCGCCGGGCGACGCAGCGTCCGGTACAGCCCGTCGATAAACCGCCCGTGCGCCCCGTCGGCGCAGGCCGCCAGCAGGGCGAGGTAGTGCTGGCGGCGCCGCCGCTTCGCCGAGCGGATCAGCCCGGCCAGGAAGTCCTGGTGGTCGGGCTCGGCCCCGCGGGCGTACTGGTCGACGAAGGCCAGAAACACGTCGTCGTCGCGCGCGTCGCCGAGGGCGTTGCCCAGGGCCTTCAGCCGGCCTCGCTGGCTGTCGAAGCCTCCCTTGACGGCGCGGCGGAAGGCCCGCATCGCCGCCCGCAGTCGGCGCGTCGCCACCCGCATCTCGTGGACGTACTCGATGTCCTCGGCGTAGCCCAGCCCGTGCCGGCGCGAGATCAGCCACTCCAGGCGCCGCCGCAGCACCCGCCGGGCGGCGCCGGCGGGGGTGTCGGCCGGGTGGATCAGGGGGACCGGCGCCGGCGCCGCGGCCGTCATCCCGATCGACCGAATTGGCCTCAGCGCCACCCGGTTGAACAGGTCCGCCTTGTGCAGGCCCCACCATCCGGCCTCCGCCGCCGTCGCATCGCCCGTCAGGAGCAGTTCGACCGCCTCCCCGTCGTCGAGGACGGCGGCGACGTGGGCGGACTGGGTGCGGGGGCGGTCCAGGCCGTCGGCGATCCGCAGGATCGCCCCGATCCGTGCGGCGACCGCCGGCTCGGCGGTTTCGGCGCCGCCGGGGCGCCGGGGCAGGTCGCCGGGGCAGGCGTGCATCCCCACGGCCTCGGCCACGATCCGCCGCTGGGACGCCGACAGGGGCAGGTCGGTCAGCCGGAGGATCCTCTCCCGCCCCTGCCCGGCGTGTTCGGCGCTGCCCTCGCAGACGTCGTGCAGCAGGGCGGCGGCGTACAGGAGCCGGCGGGAGGTCTTGGTCAGGCCGTGGAGATGGCCCAGCTCGGCGAACAGGACGTCCGCCAGCGCGGCCACGTGGTCGCCGTGACGGCGGTCGATGTCAAACCGCCGGGCGTACTGGCTGAGTTCTCCGTCAATCTCCGCCATGGATTTGCAGCCCCCTGCCTGGCGGGGTGCTACGTCCGCCGCCTCCGCAGCAGCACGGCGCCCCCGGCCAGCAGCGCGATCGCCGCCGGCTCGGGCACCCGCAGGGCGGCCAGGTCCTGCACCCCGCCGCCCCACGTGTTGGGCGCGCCGAAGGTGCTGCTGTCGCCGTCGTCGTAGTAGGCGCTGGCCGGAGTGACCGCCAGCCAGTCCGCCAGCGAGGCCGGGGCGGCCGGGCCTTCCAGCTTGCCCGCCTCGCGGTCGTTGACGCCGTCGCCCGGCCAGGTGAGGGCGCCCTCGCCCGCCGGCCCGAACACGACCGCGGCGCCGTTCAGGATGGTCAGCGCCCAATCCGAATCGTTCACCTTGAACCTGCCGGCGTCGTCCGTCCGCGTCAGCCAGTCGCCCCCGGCGTCGTGGAGGGCCTGCTCCTGGGTGGTGCAGATGTTGACCCACCAGTCCCCGCCGGCCGGGTTGAAGCGGGTGTCGGTGCTCGTGTCCAGCCCCGCGCCGCCGCCGTCGGCCTCCTCGATGATGGTGATCAGCGTCCCGCGCCGCATGTTCGACCAGAAGGCGTCGTCGCTGAGCAGGATGACGCCCGCGTCGCCGTCGCCGTCGGCCCAGTTCAGCGCCCACCCGCGCATGTCCAGGTGGTCTTCCGTCACCACCAGCTCGAACCAGTCCCCGCCGTTGCCGTCGACGGATCCGAAGAACGTGTCCGCCCCGGAAAGGCGCTCGCTGCCGGCCACGGCATTGTACTCGTTGAGGACGACCCCGCCCGCGTGAGCGGCCGAAACCATCGCCACCAGCGAAAGGGCCGTAATGAGAAAGCGGCGCGTCATGATCGAGCCTCCTCCTTCTCGCACCTTCGTTTCGAGCCAGGATGTGCATGCACAGCCCGAGCCAGGCCGCACAGGAAAGCGCGGGGATTATACCACCGGTCCGCCGGATTGCCCCGCCGGAAATGGGGATTATTGCCCGCGCCCGCGGCGGCTCAGGACAGCGAGAACCGCTCGGAATGGATCCTGCACCGGCTGTATCCCAGCTTCGCCACGGCCGCCGCGACCGCCTGGGTCATCGCCGGCGGCCCGCAGAGGAACACGTGACCGCGCCGGTCCTCCTCCGCCAGCAGCCTGGCGAGCATGCCGCGGTCGATCCGCCGCTTCTCGCCGGGTGAGTCTTCCTGGCGGGTCAGGACGTGGTGGACCGTCAGGGCGGGCAGGCGCGCCTCCAGGGACTCGATCTCGTCGCGGAAGAGGATGTCCTTTTCCGTTCGGTTGGACCAGATCAGGACGACCCGCCGCCCGTCCTGCGCGTCGGCCATGTACCGCAGCATGCTCAGGAAGGGCGTGATGCCGACCCCGCCGGCGATCAGCACGATGGGCCTGTCCGTCGGGGCGTGGAGGAGATAGCTGAACCGCCCGAACGGGCCGTGGAGCCGGGCCCGCTCGCCCGCACTCAGTTGCCCGACCGTGCCGGACCAGTCGCCGCAGTCCTTGATGGTCATGCACACCGCGCCGCCGGCGGTGGGGGAGCTGGACAGCGTGAACGGGTGCTCCTCGCCCGAGACGGCCTTGCTGTCAAAACGGACGAAGGCGAACTGCCCGGGCAGGTACGTGAAGAGCCGCCCTTCCGGCGGGACCATCTCGACGTTGACGGTGTTGTGGCTGACCCGCGTGACGGAACGGATCTCCATCGAGCGCCGTTTCAGGCGGATCGGCCGGACGATCTTGGCCCAGACGAATCCCCCCGCGTAGACGGCGGCGGCAGCGATCCCGAGCACCATCCCCAGGCCGAAGTCCTCGAAGTCCTCCCCGAGGGCGAAGGCGTGGACCAGCGCTGCCGCCACGATGGCGAAGGTCAGGTAGTGGATTTTCCGCCAGACGTGATAGGGCAGCCGGAGGAAGACCCGCCAGGCGGCGGTGACCACCACCACCCACGCCAGCGAAAGCGTCGCGGCCCCCAGCAGGATTTCCCAGTAATGCCACCACGGCTCACCCGCCAGGGAGGTGGAGAAGCTCTTTGGCCAGGCCAGCAGCAGCGGGTGGGCGGAGAGGAGCATGACCGCCGTGGCCCCGAAGATCGCGTGGACGCGGTACAGCACGTCCAGCCCGAAGGCCCGGTCCAGCCACCGGATGCGCCCGCTGAGGACGACCTGCATCAGCAGCAGCGCCAGCGCCATCATCGCGGCCGAGCGCCCGACCGTCAGCGCCCGCGGCGTGCCCGGGGTGTGGTGCGACAGCGGGGCGGCGGCGAACAGGGCGACGATCGCCCCGGCCGCCGCGATGGCCAGCAGGCTCGCGGCCCAGGGCAGCCGCATGGGGCGGGCGGCAGCGGTCCGGTCGGCGGGGGTGTTCATGATGCGCCTCCCGCCCGCTCGGCCGCCTCGGCCTGGCGGAAGTGCCGCAGGATGTGCTCGCCCAGGGGCAGCTTCGCCCACAGGATGAGGATGTCCGGCAGCGTGCTCCGCAGCAGGACCGTGTCCCACGTCACCGGGCCCTGCCACGTGCGGGCGGCGAAGTACGCCATCGTCACCGTCCCCACGATCACCGTCGCCAGGTTCAGCACGTACGCCCACGTCACCGTCCGGCGGAAGTTGAACAGCACCGGCACCGCGAACGTCGTCATCACCCCGAACGCCACCGGTATCCAGAAGAACAGGTCCGCCCCGGGGCGGTGAATCCGGATGTGCAGCAGCAGCCCGCCCGCCGACAGGAACCACAACGACAGGATCGACGCGCGAATCTCTCTCTTGAACACAGCCCGACTCCTTTTGGCGGCGGCCGGAAAACGAGGCCGCAGACGGATGTGCTCGCCTTCGCTATCATGCATCGTAGGCGCGCCAGCCGCAAGGGAGTCGACCGATTCCCACCCGGGAACCGGGAACCGGGAACAAGGAACCGGGAACCGGGCGCACCGGAACCCCACCGGACGCCGGTTGGTTCAAGAGGTAACAGGCGCCAGGGAGGGGAGGACGAACAACCCATACCTCGGGCATCGCCCAACGGCAGGCCGGAGGCTTGCCTTTTGGCGTCGTTGCAGTTGCTTTTGGCATCCCTGAGAAGGAACAGAACATGAAACGTCTCCTCACCGCATCGCTCTGCATCATCGCCCTCGCCTCCGCCGCCAACGCCGCCGGGCAGGCCGAAGGCGTCCCCGTGACCGTCAGGAACCTCAGCGACCAGCCCGCCGCCGACGCCGTCGTCACCTTCGGGCAGGCCTTCCGCAAGGGGCACTTTTCGGGTGGGGTCGCCGGGCAGGTCGGTGGCAAGGCCATACCGCTTCAGGCCGACATCAAGCGGCACTACGACGACGGGTCGATCCGCTTTGCCGTGATCACCGCCCGGCCGGGCGACGTCCCGGCCGGCGGAGAGGCCAGGATCACGCTCGTCCCCGGCCCCAACCGCCCGGCGGCAGGGGCGGAGGTGTCGGAGGCCCAACTGCTGGAAAACGGCTTCGACGCGGTTGTCAAACTGACCTTCCCGGACGGGACCGTCCGCCGCGTCAGCGCGCGGACGCTTCTGAGCAAACGAAGCGAATCGCCGCCGACGTGGCTTCGTGGGCCGCTGGCGACGGAGTGGTCGCTCCGGGCGGCCCCGCGCGACGGGGAGGGCAAGGACGACGAGGACCTGGAGGTCCTGCTGGACGTGCGGGCCTATGCCGGCGGCAAGCGGGCGTGGGTGTCGGTGGCGGTCGAGAACTGCCGCGACACGTGGGCGGGCAACATCGGCTACGACGTGGAGGTGACGGTCGGCGGCCAGAAGGTCTTCGAGCGCCAGGCCGTCGATCACGCCCGGTCGTCGCGGTGGCGTAAGGTCTTTTGGTCCGGGTGGGGCGCGGCCGCGCCGCAGCTTCACGTCGCCCACGACCTGCCCTACCTGCTGAGCACCCGCGCCCTGCCCAACTACGACGTGACGCTTCAGCTCAAGGCCCTCCGCCGCCCCGTGGCCATGACCGGGGACAACTGGGACATCCTCGGCAACGGCTCGCTGACACGGTACATGCCCACCACGGGCGGGCGGCCCGAGATCGCGCCCTACCCCGCCTGGACGGTGCGCTACCTGCTGACGATGGACCCCGACGCCAAGGCCCTCGTCCTGGCCAACGGCGACCTGGCGGGCTCCTGGCCCATTCACATGCGTTCGAGCAAGACCGCCCGCGTGCTGACCATCGACGAGAGGCCGAAGTTCTGGGCCGATTCCCGCGGCACGGACCGCCCCGTCTGGAAGCCGGACCGGGCGGCGCCGCGGGGGCAGGACAAGCCCCTCAGCCCCGACTCCGCCCACCAGCCGTCGCTGGCGTACGTGCCGTACCTGGCCACGGGCGAGCGGTACTACCTGGACGAGGCCCAGCTCTGGGCGGGCTGGTGCCTGCTGGCCACCTTCGACGCGCCGCGCGAGGGCGCGCGCGGCCTGCTCCGCGGGCAGATCCGCGGGGACGCGTGGTCGCTCCGCAACGTCGCCGATGCCGCCTGGATCAGCCCCGACGGCGACCCGATCGGGGCCTACCTGGACGAAAAGGTCCGCAACAACATCGCCTGGCGGATCGAGAAGATGTACGGCCCGCCGGCCTGCAACAAGCTGGGCTGGTGGGGCATTCGCACCGTCGGCGACGCCCGGATCCAGAACGCCGCCAACCCCAACTGGATGGTCATCGCCCCGTGGGAGCACGACTACCTGATGTGGAGCCTGCACCACCTGGTGGAGCTGGGCTACGCCGACGCCGGCAAGGTCCGCGACTTCCTGCTCCGCTGGCGGGTGGGGACGCTGACCAACGAGCCGGACTTCGACCCCTTGCTGGCCGCACCGTACCGCATGGCCGTCGGCGAGCGGGGCCCGGGCCCGGACAAAAAGGTGACCTTCTACGAGGACTGGAAGACCGTCGGGGCGGAGAACCGGCGCCTGATCGGCAAAGGTGGCCTGCCCAACTACGGCGGCA
>DASRZG010000085.1:0-5501 GCA_035686585.1 Phycisphaerae bacterium | reverse complement strand
TGTAGTCTGTGCAATCTGTGGACTTCTTCTTCTTTCGTGGAATCTCCGCGCAAAAAGCGCCCCGGCCGGTAGGGCGGGGGGCCGGGGCTATGGGGCATCGGGTTGGCCCGTGCGGGCCAGCATGCGGTCGCTGGTGTCGTCATCTGGAAGATAAAATCCCCCCCAGCCCCAGGCCACTCGCCCGGCAGGTTTTCCTGCACATCGTTCCCCTCCGACCTGCCACCCCCGATCCTCCCGCTCTCGTGCAATCCGCGTCCTGTTTCTTCTGCTGCTTCTTCTTCTCTTCGCGCAATTCGTGTCGTGCTTCTTCTGTTGTCTCTTCTTCTCTTCGTGTAATTCGTGCAATTCGTGGACTCTGCTGTTTCTTCTTCTTCCGTGGACTCCGCGCAAAAAGCGCCCCGGCCAAGGGCGGGGGGCCGGGGCTGTGGGGCATTGGCGTTGGCCCGTGCGGGCCAGCATGCGGTTGCATCGGTTGCCAATCTCAACGTAAGATATGCCGACCCGCCGGGCCAGTCCGCCCGGCGAAAACCGCCGAAAACCGAATGGAGTCGACGATGCCCAGGACCCTCCTCGCCGTGCTGCTGGTCTCCGCCCTGCTGGGCGGGTGTGTCACCAGCTCGCCGCTGCCGGTCACCGGCGACCGGGAGTTCGACGCCGTCTGGGACGCCGCCCGGGACGTGCTCAGCGAGAACCAGTTCCGCCTCGATCGCCTGGACCCCCGCGCCGGGGTCATCACCACCTATCCCCTGGTCGGTCGGCACTGGTTCGAGTTCTGGCGCCAGGACGCCCCCACGCCCCGGCTGGTGGCGATGAACGCCCTGCACAACATCTGGCAGACCGTCACCGTCACCGTCTGCAAGGCCGACTCGACCGACGCGAACGAAGCCGGCCGGCTGGACAAGTACGCCCTGAGCGTCTGCGTGGAGATGACCCGGTCCACCCGGCCGACCTACCAGGTCACCAGCACGGCCGACGCCTTCCAGATGTTCCTGGGCCGGAAGGTCGTCCAGCGCGATTTCGCCATGTACGAGGCCGGCGGCGCCGCCCCCGGCAGCGCCGAGACGATCGGCAGGAACACGCCCTTCGAGGCCATCCTGGCCAAGGAGATTCTCTCCCGCGCCGCCAAGAGCCTGACGGTGTACAGGGTGGGGGGGTGAGGGGATTGCGGATTTCGGATTGACGATTGGCGATTGTCGATTGACGATTGACGGATCGCGGACTGAGGTTTCCGGGGGTTTCTTCTTTGCTTCTTCTTTCGTGCTTGTCGCTTCGGTTTTGTGTCGGATTTCGAGTTTCGAGTTTCGGATTTGTCCCCCGGTCACACCAGACTCACAGGGTCCGCGTCCACGACGATTTCCGCTCCGACCTGGATGGATAAATCGTGCATCTGCCCGTCCAGGGCCGCCTGGAGGACGCCCCCGCGGGCGCAGTGGCAGAGGATCTCGAAGCGGAAGAGCTTGCGGATCTTGAACACGCCCGCCCGCATGGGGCCGACCAGGCGGACCTCCGGCATCGGGGCGATCATCCGCCGCAGGATCCCGGCCAGCTTGGCGGCGCCGGCCTCGGCGCGGTCGTTGCGGGCGTGGCGGACGAGGAAGCGGACCATTCGCACGAACGGCGGGACGCCCACCGCCTCGCGCAGGGGCAGCTCGGCGGCCGCGAAGCCCTCGTAGTCGTGGGTCAGGGCGAACTGGATGGCGGGATCCGAGGGGTGCCAGGTCTGCACGACCACCTCGCCGGGCCTGTCACCCCTGCCGGCGCGTCCGGCCACCTGCACGATGAGCTGGAATGTCCGCTCCGACGCCCGGAAATCCGGGATCGTCAGGGCCGTGTCGGCGCTGATCACGCCCACCAGCGTCACCTTGGGGAAGTCCAGCCCCTTGGCCACCATCTGCGTGCCCAGCAGCACGTCCACCTTGCCGGCGGCAAAGTCGTCGAAGACCCGCCGGAACTGCTTGGGCGAGGTCATCGTGTCGCTGTCCATCCGCGCGACGACCGCCTGCGGGAACTTCCGCGACAGCTCGCCTTCGATCCGCTGGATGCCCAGCCCGAACAGCAGCAGCTTCTTTCCGCAGGCCGGGCACGCCGTCGGCAGGTCGGCGGTCGCCTGGCAGTAGTGGCACGTCACCAGCCCGGTGGACTGGTGAAACACCATCGGCCGGGTGCAGTCGTCGCACTCCATCCGCCATTGGCAGGAGGGGCAGAAGACGTAGCTGGCGTACCCGCGGCGGTTCATCAGCAGGATGACCTGCTCCTGGCGGTCCAGGGCGGTGGCCATCTTGCCCTCCAGCGTCCTGCCGATCAGCTCGACCCGCCCGGGTCGGATTTCCTTGCGGAGCTCGGCCAACTGGAGCACGGGCATGGGCAGCCCGCGGATCCGCCGGGGCAGCGTCAGGAGCTTGTAGCGGCCCTGGCGGGCGTTGTGGAGGGATTCGAGGCTGGGCGTGGCCGAGCCGAGCACCACCGGCACGCCCTCCAGCGACGCCCGCTTGATGGCGACGTCCCGCCCGTGGTAGCGGGGGGCGGTGTCCTGCTTGTAGCCGGACTCGTGCTCCTCGTCGACGACGATCAGCCCCAGCCGGCGCGCCGGGGCGAACACCGCCGACCGCGGGCCGATCACCGTCGAGGCGTGCCCGTCACGGATCTGCTGGTAGTGGAACGCGCGCTGGGCGCCGGTCAGGCCCGAGTGCAGCACGGCCACCCGGGGCAGGCGCCGGGCGAGGCGCTCGAGCGTCTGGGTGGCCAGGGCGATTTCCGGCACCAGCAGGATCGCCTGCCCGCCCGCCTCCACCACCCGCCGGATCGCCCGGACGTACACCTCCGTCTTGCCGCTGCCGGTCACCCCGTGCAGCAGCGTCACCCCGAACCCGCCCGCCAGGGCGCCCTCGATGGCCGCCAGGGCGCGGGACTGATCCTCGTTGAGCTCGAACGGGTCCGGCTCGACCTGCCCGTCGAGCTGCTCCAGCGTCACGGGCCGGGCCGCCAGGCGGATCAGGCCCTTGCCCGCCAGCGAGCGGATGGTCGCCGCCGAGGCGCCGCTGTGGTGGCGCAACTGCTCCAGCGTCAGCGGCTCGATGCCTTGGCGGCGGGCCTCGTGAAGCTCCTCCAGCACCGTCCGCTGCTTCGGGCCCCGGACGGACCGGACCTCCGCCGGCTCGCACGCCAGGTAGACCACCGCCTCCGACCGCTGCTCGTGGCGGCCCACCGCCGCCGGCACCATCGCCGCCAGCGTCATCCCCAGCGGGCTGACGTAGTACCGCGCGATCCACCCGGCCAGCTCCATCAGGGGCCCGTCGAGCTGGGGCTCTTCGTCCAGCCGGCGGGCGACGGACTTGAGCGTCCGCTCGCCCCGGGGCCGGGCGGTCCCGACCACGAAGCCCAGCGTGGTCCGGTCCCCGCGCCCGAACGGCACCTGCACGCGGAGGCCCGCCACGGCCTCCCCCAGCCCCGCCGGCCAGAGGTAGTCGAAGCTCTTCCACACCCCGGCGTTGACCGCCACGGCCACCACCGACGCGGCGCCTGCGCCCTCGCTGTGGTCGAATAAGCCCGTCATCGGCCCCATCCTACGACGGCCCCGCGCCGCTGCCAAGCCTCTCGCCGACCGCGCCGCCGCGGCCGGAAACATTGAGTTTCCCGGCTTCTGCCGCTAAGCTCTAGGTTCGCCGGCCCGGCGCGGCGGCTGGGGCCGGCGTGGAGACGATCATGGCGATGGATGAACCCGGCACCCCGGACCGCCCGTCGCGGGTCCTGGTGGTCGATGACAACGTGCAGAACCTGGAGCTGCTGGTCGAGTACTGCGAGTCGATCGGCCTGGCGACCACCCGCGCCGTGGACGGGCTGGAGGCCCTGGAAGTGGTCAACCAGCTCAAGCCCGACCTGATCCTGCTGGACATCATGATGCCCCGGATGAGCGGGTTCGAGGTCTGCCAGAAGCTCAAGAGCGATCCGGGCACGCGGGACATCCCGATCATCATGGTGACGGCCCTGAACGAGATGGGCGACATCGAGCGGGCGGTGGAGGCGGGCACGGACGACTTCCTGTCCAAGCCGGTCAACCGCCTGGAGCTGGTCACCCGCGTCCGGACGCTGCTGAAGCTTCGCCACCTGCGCGACGAGCTGGACCGGACCCTGGCGTACCTTCATGATCTGGAATCGGCGAAGCCGTCGGAATGATCCCGCGGCGCGGCTTGAAATCCGAAATACGAAACACGAAATCCGAAACAAACTCGAAGCACGAAGCACGAAAGAAGAAACAGCCGACCCCCCGGGACGCCTCGGTGCTTCGGCCTCCGCCGCCGCGGAGAGCAAATCCGAAATACGAAACACGAAATCCGAAACAAATACGAAGCTCGAAGCACGAAAGAAGAAACAGCGGGCCCCCGCCGACGCCCCGGTGCTTCGGCTTCTTCTTTCAGCTTCTTCTTTGCCGTTTCGTGCTTCGAGTTTGTTTCGTATTTCGGATTTCGTATTTCGGATTTGGTGTTTGGGACGGCCGATCCCTCAGGGCAGTGGCGTCGTACTATCATGAATCGCCCCGGCAGGTTGGGGCGCGGAGATCATTCATGAGAACCATCTGCATGTCGGTGTTCCTGGCCGTGCTGTCGGCCGGGGCAGTGTATGGCCAGACGGCGCCGGCGACGCAGGCAGTGGGGCCCAGGCCGCTGGAGATCGCCTCGCGTACGGCCGCAGCGCCGGGGGTGACGGTGGTGCGGCTGTCCAACGGGCTGACGGTGATCGTGGCCGAAAGCCACATCGCCCCCGTGGTCAACGTCGCCGCTCGCGTCCGCACGGGCTCGATGTACGAGGGCAAGTACCTCGGGGCGGGGATCAGCCACCTGCTGGAGCACCTGGTGGCCAAGGGCGCCGCCCACGACGGCGAGTTGGCCAAGCCCGCCCGGCAGACCCGGGACCGGGTCGACGAGATCGGCGGGCAGTCCAACGCCTACACCTCGACGGACGTGACCACCTACTACATCTCCGCCGCCTCCGGCAAGACCGACGACTGCATCGACCTGATCGCCGACTGGATGGCCCGGGCGGACATCACCCGGGCCGACTTCCAGCGCGAGCACGGCGTGGTGCAGCGCGAGCTGGAGATGGGCCTGGACAACCCAGGCCGGGTGATGTGGTACGCCCACGCGCGGAACCTCTTCGGCCACCACCCGGCCGCCGTGCCGGTGATCGGCAACCTGGCGCCGCTGGCGGCGCTGACCTACCAGGACGTGCTGGACTACCACCGGCTCAAGTACGTCCCGCAGAATATGGTCTTCACCGTCTGTGGCGACGTGGACACGGCCAAGGCGCTCGATCGGGTCCGCCGGGCCTTCGCCGGGTTCGAGCCGGGGCGGGACACCGACCAGTCCCTTCCGCCGGTGGCGCCCGTCGCCGGCACCCGCCGGGCGACCGTCACCAGCAAATCCGTCACGCAGACCGTCGCCAACATCAGCTTCCAGACGATCCCGCTGGTCCACGAGGACCTGTACGCCCTGGACGTGCTGAGC
>DASRZG010000084.1:0-24731 GCA_035686585.1 Phycisphaerae bacterium | reverse complement strand
CCTGCAACCGCAGCAGCGCCGTCAGGCTCGCGGAGACCCTCTCCCCGGCCGCCCGGGCGAACTGCCGGAGGCGGTCTCGTTGCCGGGGCTGGAACCGCCGGGGGACGCGCCAGTCGTACTCGGCCACCTCGACGTCGGTGTGGGCCGGCGGGCGGGTGCCGATCGCCGCCAGCAGGCGTTTGATCGCCTCCGGCGAGACGCCGGGCTGGTTGGTCACTGGACGTGCCATTCGTTCAGCAGCACCCTTTCGATTCTGGGCTTCTGTTCGGGCCAGAAGCGGCCGTTGAGGGCCTCGGCGATCTCGCGCTGGATGCGGCAGAGGTTTTTCGGGCCGCGGACGTCCTCGAGCGTGCACCCGGACAGGTAGATATTCAGCCAGTCGGTCACCTCGACCATCCGCTTGTCCAGCAGGCTCTTGACCTCGTCGGCGTGGCGGGGGTCGGCGCCGAGGCTGATGGTGGCCTTGAGGTGGCGGTTGAGCCGCTCCTCGTTCAGGTTGATGGTGACGGAGGGGATGGGGAAGTAGGCCATCTCGCCCCCCTTGGCGGGGGCGCGGTCGGGGGCCTCGTCCGCCCGGTCCGGCTCGGCGGCGTCCGCTTTCGCCGCGGCGGCGCCGAGGAACCGGCTGGCCAGGAAGCCCCCGCCGGCGCCCAGGACCATCACCCCGCCCAGGACGATCCAGAGCGTCACCGCGCCGCCGCCGGCGCGGCCGCCGCCATCGCCATCGCCATCGCCATCGCCCATGATGGCGTCGGTCAGTTGCTGTTCGTTCTCCTCGGCCATCTCAGTCTCCCGTTTCCATCAGGACCAGGGCGACGTGGGTCTGCCCGGGCTTGAGTCCGTTGTCGCGGCACCACCGCTCGCCGGTGCCGGTGCCCCACGATTCAATCCGCCACCGGCCGCTTCGCCCGTCCGCCCCCAGCTCGCCGGACAGGAACTCCGCCACGACCTGGGCCCGCAGCGCCGACAGCCGCCACGTCTCGGCCGACGGGCCCGATCCGTCCGCCAGGCCGACCACCACCACCCGCCGCCGCCCCGGGCCGTCGCCGGCCTGGAGGTCCAGGGCATACCGCCGCAGGACCGCCCGAGAGGCCTCGTCCAGCTCCGCACGCCCGCCCGCGAAGCGGAGGTCCGGGGTCATCACCCCCACCAGCCGGTCCGTCGGGTCGGTCGCCTGCACGTCCATCGCCCGCTTCAGCCGGGCGAACACCTCCTGGATCCGCTCCATCTCGCCGTCGATCAGGTCGTTCTTCGGCTTGACGTCCTCGGCCGGTTCGGTGGTGTAGCGGACGGCGGCGTATTCCCGGGCCGGGCGGTTCTCCCGGCCCAGCATCCAGGCGGGCAGGCCGAAGTTCTTCAGCGCCTTGCGGAACGACCCCTGGCCCTGGAAGAACAACTCCGGGTCGCGGATCTTGGCGAAGGCCTGCAACAGCACGAAGAACGCCAGCAGCAGGGTGACCATGTCGGAAAACGACACGATCCACACGGGCACCTCCTGCGTGTCGGCGGTCTGTGCGGGTTTGTCCTTCATGGCAGCACGTCTCGCGTCAGCAGCGTGATCTCCATGACCGGCTCGCCGCCGAAGCGGTCCGGGGCCGGGCGGTGGGAGGCGGACAGGCTGAACCGCTCCGGGGAGAGCTTCTGGGGGCCGGTGAAGTACTCGATGATCGCCCACGCCTGGTTGACGGCCTGAGCGGCGGAGGGACCCGGGCGCCCCGCGGCGGCGGCATTGCCGGCGACGATCACCCGGCAGGGCACCCGCCGCAGGAACTCCGCCAGCAGGTCCAGGCGGGCGGCGCCTTCGTCGGTCAGCCGGACGCCGTTGCCCCAGAACATCCGGGCGGCGGGGATGTAGAACACCTGCTTGTCGCGGAAGGCGTCGTAGTCGAGCTTCTCCCGCGGCGCCTTGGGGTTGCGGATCGCCTCGGGCTCCTGCCGGTCGGGCAGCCGGCTGCCCGCGGCGGTGTAGTCCTCCGCCCGCGGCACCGGCTGCAGGTACGAATCCTCGACGGTGCGGTCGTCGTAGATCGAGTCCAGCGCCGGCGTCTGCATCATGCCCCCCAGCCTGCGGAGGGCCTGCTCGTCGAAGGACGAGAAGGTCGTCAGCAGCACGAAGAAGCACAGCAGCAGCGTCATGCAGTCGCTGAAGGTCACCAGCCAGGGGGCCACTCCGGGCGGGCCTTCGTCGGCGGGTTGTCGTCGTGGGCTTGCCATTTACACGTTGGGCTTGAGTTCTTCGCGGCTGCGGGCCGAGATGAACGCCTGCATCTTCTCGCGAACCGAGGTGGGGCTCTCGCCGCGGACCACCGCCAGCAGGCCCTGGAGAGTCATCTCCGACAGCATGCTCTCTTTCTTGGAGCGGAGACCCAGCTTGCCGGCCATCGGGATGCACACCAGGTTGGCCACCAGGGCGCCGTAGAAGGTCGTCAGCAGCGCGGTGGCCATGCCCGCGCCGATCTCGCTGGGGTTGTCCAGCTTGCTGAGCATCAGCACCAGCCCGATCAGCGTGCCGATCATGCCCCAGGCGGGGGCGGAGGAGCCCATGAACTCCAGGATCTGCTTGCCCTCGGCATGGCGCTGCCGGAGGTACTGTATCTCCATCGAAAGCTGCCCCTCCAGGTCCTCCTCCTTCTGCCCGTCGATGATCATCTGGAGGCCCTTGACCAGGAAGGGGTCGCCCGCGCCGGTGATCTGCTCTTCCAAGGCCAGCGCGCCGTCACGCCGGCTGATGGCGGCGTAGTTGACCATTTTCTGGATCAGCTCCATCTCGGCCGGCAAGCGGCACAGCAGGGCCTTCTTGACCACTGAGGTGATCCGCAGGATCTGCCCGAGGGAGAAGTGGACCAGCGTGGCGGCGAACATCCCGCCGATGGTGATCAGGACGGAGGGGACGTTGACGAACAGCTCGGCCCCGCCTCCCTCGCCCCCGCCGATCGCCAGGACGAGGATGACGATACCCAGGATCACGCCGACAATGGTCGCAATGTCCATCCGGTCAGCCTTCCTTGGTGATCCGCTTGAGCTTCTCGGTGAGTCGGGCGGCCAGCGCCTGGTCGGTCAGCGCCGACAGGATCTTCGCGGCGGACCGTTCCTTCATGTAGTACAGCAGCTTCACCGCGTCGTCCTCCTGCCCGCCCGAGCACATCTCCGCCAGGATCTTCCCCCCGCCATCGGCGTCCATGACGTCGTAGGACTTGGCCATCTTCTTGAGGTTGGCCATCTCCTCCAGGCGAATCCGCACGCGGGTCTGCTCCAGCTCCACCCGCGCCTCCTTCAGGCCGTTCAGCGGCCCCAGCAGCTTCAGCCGGAGCGTCTCCAGCTCCTCGGCGCTGCGGTTGAGGTCCTCCATGACCATTTCGATCTGCTTCTCGCGTTTGGCCAGCTCCTCGGCCTTGGTCCGCAGCCGCTGGCGCTCGAACTGCAGCTCCTTGACCAGCTCGTTGAGCTGGAGCTCGCGCGGGGCGATCTTGACCGCGTCCGGTCCCGGCAGCAGAATGGCCACCTCCGGGGGCGGGCCGCCCGCCCCGGCGGCCACCGGCTGCATGGCCGCCCCGGCCGCCGGGGCGGGCCTGGGGCCCAGCCACAGCGACAGGAGGAACGACAGCCCGAAGCTCACCACCAGCACGGCCGCCAGGATGACGATACGCTTTTTGCTGAGCATTTCAGGCTCCCGTGAGGTTCTCGACGGCGCCGTCCTGCAGCGCCTTTCGTCCGAAGGATATCTGCGCGGTCTCGTCGAACCGCTTCTGCTCGAGCGCCAATTCCGCGCGGACGTGCTGCTGCAGGGCCTCGCCGCGCATCCGCTCGAGGGTCTGGCGCTTGGTCCGTGCCCGGACGAACTCGATCCCGGCGGCGCGGCGCTGACCGTGGAGATCCGCCAGCGCCCGCTCGCCCCGGGCAATGTCCCGCTGCTGGCGGGCGGCGGCGGACATGACGATCTCCTGCGCCCGCATCCGCTCCGCCAGCGGCGCCGCGCCGAGCTGCCGCAGCGACAGGCGGACGAGCGTCTGCCGGTGCACGATCACCTGGCGGACGTTGGCCATGCGGCGGGACAGGTCGAGCATCCGCGCCTTCAGGGCCCGCTCGCGCTGGGCGGTGACCGTCAGCAGCCGCTCCAAAGGCCAGTGAAACCGTCTCATCGGCGTGCCCTGTCAGGCGGCGCGCCCGCCGGGGCCGGCTCGGCCGGCAGCAGCGCGTCCCACGATTCGGTGATCTCCATCAACCGCCGCCGCGTCTGGTCAAAGCTCGACCGCTGCCCGACGGGCTGGTTGAGAAACTCGTTGACCTGGTCGATCAGGCTGACCGCCTTGTCGATCCGCCGGTTGGTCCCCGGGGCGAGGGCCCCGATGTTGATCAGGTCCTCCGCCCCGCGGTAGGTGGCGTAGATGGTGCGGAAGCTGCGGGCCGCGGCCACGTGCCGGGGGTCCGCGACCGCTGTCATCAGCCGCGACACCGACGCCAGGATGTCTACCGCCGGGTAGTGCCCCATCTCCGCCAGTTGCCGCGACAGCACCACGTGCCCGTCCAGCAGGCTGCGGGCGCAGTCGGCGACCGGGTCGTTCAGGTCGTCCGCCTCCACCAGGATGGTCAGGATGCCGGTGATGCTGCCCGCCTCGGTCGCCCCCAGCCGCTCGGTGAGCCTCGGCAGCACGCTGAAGACGCTGGGGCAGTACCCCTTGGTGGTCGGCGGCTCGCCGGCGGCCAGGCCGATCTCGCGCTGGGCCTGGGCCATCCGCGTCAGCGAGTCCATCATGAACAGCACGTCCTTGCCGCGGTCGCGGAAGTACTCGGCGATGGCGGCGGCGGTGAAGGTCGCCTTGACCCGCTGGACCGGCGAGGTGTCGGACGTGGCCACCACCACCACCGACCGCGCCAGGCCCTCCGGGCCCAGAGACTCTTCCAGGAACTGGCGGACCTCGCGCCCGCGCTCGCCCACCAGCGCCAGCACGTTGACGTCGGCTTCGCTGACGCGGGCGATTTCGCCCAGCAGCGTGCTCTTGCCCACCCCCGAGCCGCTGAAGATGCCGATCCGCTGCCCCTTGCCGCACGTCAGCAGCCCGTCCAGCGACCGGATGCCGAAGACCAGAGGCTGGGTGATCTTCCGGCGGCTCATCGGGGGCGGCGACGGACAGTCCAGGCGGCGTGGCTCCGTGCCGCCGGTGGGGCCTTTGCCGTCGATCGGCCTGCCCAGCCCGTCCACCACGCGCCCCAGCAGCGAATCACCCAGCAGGATCGTCCGCGGGACCGACACCGGTATCACCGGATCGTTCGGGGCCACGCTGCCGACGTCCTCCAGCGGCACCAGGATCCGCCGGGCGCCCTGGAAGGCCACCACCTCCGCCGGGACGCGCCGGCCCTCGGCCGTGTGAATCTCGCACAACTGCCCCACGCCCACCGGCGGGCCCTTCGACTCGATCGTCAGCCCCGACACCCGCACCACCGAGCCCCGGCACAAGAGCATCTTCGCCTGGCGGAGCTTGTCGCGGAATCGGTTCAGGTCCGGCTCGGACATCGGCTACTCCTGCCCTCGCAGCGCCTCGCCGAGGCGCTGGAGGTTCCCTTCGACGGTCGATTCGACGACACCCTCGGCCGTCTCGATCACGCAGCCCGCCCGGGGCACGGCGGGGTCGGCGACGAATCGCACGGCGCCTTCGCCGTCCGGTTCGTCCGCCTCCTGGGCCTGCCGGCAGCAGGCCAGGTCGTCGGGGTGAAGGTGGATCACCACCTCGCGGTCCGAGGGGACCCGCCGCAGGGCCTCGGCCACGATCGGGGCGATCTCAGGCCGGGCGGCGCGGATCTCCTGGCAGAGCACGCGGGCGGCGATCTCCAGGGCCAGCTCCAGCATCTGCCGCTCGGCCTGACGGATCAGCCGGCCTTCCAGCTCGGCCACGCCCGTGGCGGCGGACGCCAGCGCGCCGCGGGCCTGGGCCAGTTGGTCCCGCTCCGCCTTCACCTGCCGGCGGAGGTGCTCGCCGTCCGGATCGGGCCTGGGCGGGGCGGACGCCGGGCCTCCCTCCAACCGCTCCAGCACGCGGACCGAGCCGATCAAAGCGGCCACGCGGCATGTCAGGGTCGCTGTCACGTCGGTGGCTGCTCCTCAAAGGTCAGCTCGCCCTTGCTGTTGAGCTCGCGGAGGGCTTCGAGGATGGCTTCCCGGACCTCGGCGATCTCGTTGGGTTTGGGCGCCGACAGCAGGGAGGTCTCCTCGTCCAGCATGGCGGTGGCGCGCTCGGACATGTTGGAGCGGATCTTGGCGACGGTCACCTCGTCGGCGTCGACCAGCGCCAGGGCCAGCTTGCGGGAATCGATGTTGCGGAGGACGTCCTGGAGGGGACGGTCCGCCAGGACGGCGACGTCCTCCCAGATCACCATCAGCTGCTCGATGCCGTCGCGGGTGTCGGGGTCCTTCTCGGCGACCCCCTCCAGCAGGGCGTCGCGGACCGAGGCGTCCAGCCCGCGGAGGAGCACGGCCGTCTTGCGGATCTTGGCGCGGTGCTCGTCGACCCCGGTTTCGCCGCGCCGGCGGAGCGCCTCCAGCCGGGCGCGGACCACGTCGGCGACCCGCGCCCGCGCCTCGGGGCTGGCGGCGCCGGCGGTCATGCCCCGCACCGCGTCCACCCGCACCGGCTCCTCCAGCAGCTCCAGCACCTTGGCGCTGGCACCGGGCGGCAGCTCCGACAGCACCACCGCCGCCGTCCGCGCCGATTCGCCCTCCAGCGCCTTGGCCATCAGCGCCGGCGGCGCCGAACGGATCGCCAGGAACGGATCCCGACGGTGCACCATCTGGTTCACCTCCGCCAGCAGACGGTCGGTGTGCTCCGACCCCACCGCCCCGGTCAGCATCCGCTTGACGAACTCTCCCCGCGGGGTGGACCCCTGGCTGCGCCCCAGAAGCTCCAAGAACTCCCGCACCGACTGGGCGAAGACCGACCCGCGGGAGCCGCCCTCGGCCTCCAGGCAGGCGATCTCGGCGGCGATCTCCTTGATCGTATCCTGCCCGGCCGACTTGACCAGGTCCGCCGCCGTCTCCGGGTCCAGGCTCAGCAGGAGCATGGCGGCCTTACGCATGCCGGTCAGCGCCACCTAGCGGCCTCCTTCCTCGCTGCGGGCCCACGTCAGGAACAGCCTGCGGACGGCCTCGGGGTTCTCCTGGAGGGCGTACGTGATCCGTTCTCGGAGGACGTCCGGGCTCACGTCGCCCGACCAGCCGGTCAGGAGGTTCTCGGCGTCCGCCGGCGCCTCCAGGGCGGCCTGGGCGTCCCCCGGCTCCTCCAGGGTGGCGTGGGCGCTCGCCGACCGCTTCCGCGAGCCGCCGAACATCTTCAGCACCACCAGCGCCCCGATCACCAGGATGCCTAGCGACGCCCGCCGCGCGATCTCCAGGACCATCTGCCAACGGGCGCCGTCGTCGGCTTCCTCCGCCCCCTCCGCGGCGGCGGCCGGGTCGTGGAAGCTCGTGGGGACCACCTTGACCGACGTGGCGTCGGCCACCCCCGTCGCCTTGAGGATGATCGCCTCGATGTCCTCGGGCTTCAGCTTGGGCGCCGGCGGGGGGGGCGTGCTGCCGTCAGCCGCCTTGGCCGGCGGCGGGCCGACCAGGTCCACGAACGCCGCCACCGTCAGCGACTTGACGTTGCCCGGCAGGTCCCTCCGGGTCTCGATGGTCTTGCTGACGTTGTACTCGCTGACGGTGGTCTCGTCCCGGGTGACGCCCTCGGCCGCCGCCGCCCCGGCGGAAGAGGGGGTGGTGGAGGAGCTGGAGGTGATCTCCTCCCGGGCCACGACGGTGGTCTCGGGGTCGTAGGTCTCCTTGGTGGTGTCGGAGCGGCTGGTGTCGATGACGGCGTCGACGCGGACGCGGGCGCGGTTGGGGCCCAGCACCGCCGACAGCAGGTCCTCGACCTTGCGGGCGACGTAGGACTCGACGCGGGACTTGTAGTCGAGGTAAGTCCCGGCGCCGTTGGCCATCTCATCGGCGACCTGACCCGAAAGGAGCTGTCCGCTGCTGTCGGCGACCACCACGCTGCCCGGCTCGAGCCCCTCGATGCTGCCGGCGACCAGGTGGACGATCGAGGAGATGCTGTCGGGCCCGAGGCGGCTGCCGCCGCGGAGCTTCAGCGCCACCGACGCCTTGGTCTTGCTCTCCCGCCCGCCGAACAGGGAAGGCGCCGGCTGGGCGATGTGCACCTTGGCCGAGACCACCCCGTCGATCATCTCGATCGTCCGCGCCAGCTCGCCGGCGACCGCGCGGATGTAGGTGACCCGCTGCGAAAACGGGCTGGCGCCGATCTTCTCCTCGTCCAGAAGCCGGTAGCCCTCGTGGCTGCCGGTGGGCAGCCCCTGCGACGCCAGCGACAGCCGCAGGGAGTAGACCTTCTCGGCCGGCACGTACACCGCCGTCCCGCCCGCCTTCAGCTCGAAGGGCACGTCCGCGTCGCGGACTTTCTC
The DNA here is from genome assembly GCA_035686585.1 of Phycisphaerae bacterium. Lineage (GTDB taxonomy): Bacteria > Planctomycetota > Phycisphaerae > SM23-33 > SM23-33 > DASRZG01. The sequence goes on along the minus strand of DASRZG010000084.1, from coordinate 16,283 downwards.
CACGATCGAGGCCGCCTCTTCCTGACCCAGCCGGCTGTACAGCAGCGCCATCTTCGGCTGACGCGCCCAATGAACCAGCAGCGCCGCCGCGGCCACACAGGCGGCGACCACCAGCAGCAGGATGCCGCGCTGCGAGAGGCTCGCCCGCTGCCAGACCTCACGGAGGTTGTCCAGGTTCTTCGCCACGAGTCCTCACCCTGTTCGGTGGCACAGGTTTGCAACCTGTGCAAAGAACACAGGTTAAAAACCTGTGCCACCAGGTCTAGATCTGCATGTTCATCGTCTGCTTGTACGCCTCGATCACCTTGTTGCGGACGCCGATCAGCAGCTTGAAGCTCATGTCCGCCTTGGCCATCGCGGTGACCACGCCGAGGGGGTCTGCCGCCTGCCCGCTCAGCAGTTGCCGGACCGCCTCGGCCGAGGAGGCCTGGTCGGCGTCCACCCGGTCGATGCACCGGGTAAGCATCTGCGAGAAGTTGGCCTGGTCCGCCGGGGCCTGCCGCGCCGCGGCGGGCGAGGCCGGCGCGGGATTCGCCCGTACGGGCGGGACCATGCCGGAAACGGGGTTGATTCCACTCATGGGGGCACCTCCTGCTATTGCAGCAGCTCCAGGGTCACGTCGACCATGTCGCCGTAGCGCTTCATCACCGCGGCGTTGGCCTCGTACGCCCGGGAGGCGGTCATCAGGGACATCATCTCCATCGGCAGGGAGACGTTGGGCATGCGGACGTAGCCCTCCGGCCCGGCGTCGGGGTGCCCGGGCTGGTAGATCCGTTGGAACTCCGTGGCGGTGTCGCGGACGATATCGAGGATCTCCACGCCTTCCAGGCCGCCCGGCAGGGCGGACAGGACCACGTCCTGCCGGCGGTACGGCTCGCCCGTCTCGGTCCGGGTGGTCGAGGCGTTGGCGATGTTGGCGGAGACCACGTTGATCCGCATGGCCTGGGCCCGCAGGCCCGAGATCGCGATGTCGATGGGGTTGTTCGCTACGACCGGTCTCATTGGTACCACCTCCGTCAGGGGATCTGGGCCGCCATCTCCATCTGGCGGTAGATCCTGCCGAGCACTCGCATGTACGTCTTGTAGGAGGCGGCGTTGCGGACCAGCTCGCCCACCTCCATCTCCAGGCTCACGTCGCTGCCGGATTCGTTCACCGGCGTGTCGCCCGGCCGGACGATCTGCGCGACCACCTCGCCGGGGTCCGCTCGCCCGCCCGCCTTGGCCAGGATCTCCTCGAACACCACCTCCCCGCGCCGAAAGCCCGGGGTGGAGAGATTGGCGATGTTGTGGGCGATCACGCTCTGCCGAAGTCGCGACGCCTTCAGCCCGGCCTCGATGTAGTCGATCACACTGATTCGGTTGCGCATGGGCGTTCTCCCGCCTCCTCCATGTGCCCGTCCCGGCGGTAGCGGCGGAGCTTCTCCCGCAGCGTCCGGTCGGTGATGCCCAACAGCGCCGCCGCGCGGGTGTAGTGCCGGTTCGTCCGCCGCAGCGCCTCCAGGATCGCCTGGCGCTCCAGGTCGCGCAGGCGCAGGCTGCAGCGCTGGAGCGATTCCTCCGGCAGCACCTCCGGCGGCCAGGCGTGCTCGTCCACCAGCGACAGCGTCGGCCCGGACCCCAGGATCATCAGCGCCCGCACCACGTTCCGCAGTTGCCGGACGTTGCCCGGCCAGGGGTACCGGGCGAAGACCTTCACCATGTCCGCGTCCAGCGAGGCGATCCGCCGGCGGGCCTCGCCGGCATACTGGTTGATGAAGTGCCACACCAGCACGGGGATGTCCTCGGGCCGCTCCCGCAGCGGCGGCAGCCGCAGTTGCACGCCGTTGATCCGGTGGAACAGGTCGCGCCGGAACCGCCCGGCCACCACGTCCTCGGTGAGGTCGCGGTTGGTGGTGGAGAGGATCCGCACGTTCACGTGGATCGGGTCGCTGCCGCCGACCCGCTCGAAGTCCTGCGTCTCCAACACCCGCAGCAGCCCCGCCTGGAACCGCGGGCCCGTCTCGGAAACCTCATCCAGCAGCAGCGTCCCCCCGTGGGCCAGCTCAAACCGGCCCTTCCGCCGGCTGTAGGCGCCGGTGAACGCGCCCCGCTCGTGCCCGAACAGCTCGCTCTCCAGCAGCGACTCGCTCAACCCCGCGCAGTTGAGGCGGATGTACGGGCCCGCGGCGCGCCGGCTGCTGTGATGCACCAGGTAGGAGATCAGCTCCTTGCCCGTGCCGCTCTCGCCCTGGATCAGCACCGGCACCGACGTCGGCGCCACTTTCTTCGCCACCTCGATCACTCGCCCCAGCGACGCGCTGCGGCCGGCGATCCGGTACAGGCAGCGCAATCCGTCCATCCCCGCCGCCGCCAGCGGCGCGTCGTGGTTGGGCAGCAGCCGCTCGAACAGCCCGCCAAGCACCCCGCGGTCCGGCGGCGCCGGCAGGAACTCGTCGTACCCGTCGCGGATCGCCCCCAGTGCGGCCGCGGCGCTGTCCTCGGCGCCAATCCGGATCATCGGCAGTTCCGGCAGGTCCGCCTTGATCCGGCCGACGAAGTCTCGCTCGCGGTCGGCGTCCTGGGCCCCGCCGACGACCACCAGCTCCCAGTCGCACCGGCCGAAGCGCTCCTCGGCGGCGGCGATGTCGTCCACGACGGTGAACCGCACCCCCCGCCCCGCCAGCATCTCCAGCACCGGGTGGTTGGTATCGGTCTCCTCGCAGGCGACCAAGACGTTGGGATGGACCGGTTCAGCCATGGGCGTTCGCCCCCGCCGGCTGGGTCTGCGGCGCCACCTCCGCCGCGGGGTGATGGGTCTCCAACCACTGGAGCAGGTCGTGCTGCCTCCCGGCCACCGCCCGCCACGGCGAGTCCGGGCACTCCGCCAGCAGGCGGGCGTACAGCCGCAGCGCCGTCGCCGGCTGGTTGCGGCGGATGCAGGTGGCCATCTGGAGCAGGATCCAATCCTTCTGCCCGCCCTCCCCGCCGGCGGCGAGGACGTTCTCGTACAGCCGATAGGCCGAGTCGGGGAAGCCCGCCCGGTGCACCGCGTCGGCCAGGCCGACGGGGCTGATCGTCTCGGCGACCGGCTGGTTCCGGAGCCGGTCGAGCACATCGGGGGTCAGCACGGCCGGCGGCGTGGCGGGATGGGTCTGGGCCGGCGCGGGCCGGGTCTGCGGCTGCGGGTTGGCGGGCTCGGCGTCCCGGCGGGGGACGGCCCGACCCACCTGGAGTCGGCGGATGCGGTCGATCGTCTCTTGCAGGTCGGTCCGCTCCCGGGGCGGAGGGGGCGCCGCCATGTCCGCCTGCAGGAGTCTGCGGATGCTCTCGCTGACGTCGGGCCGGCTGGCCGGGGCCGGGGCCGTGGCCGTGGCCGCGGCGGGCCCGTCCCCGCCGACGGCGGTGGCGACCGCGACGGCGGCACAGCCCAGGGCAATCAGGATGCGTATCCGCACATTCATGGCTTCTTCGGCGCCTTGGCGTCCCCGGCCAGCCCCGAAAGGGCGACGGCGGCCCGCTCATAGTCCTGCTGCTGCTGGTGGGCCCGCGCCAGCACGGTCAGCACGGCCTTGCGCTGCTCGGGCGGCAGCGACGGCGTCAGCAGGTTCTGGCAGATCGCCACCGCCTGGGCGGCCTTGCCGTCGGCCAGGCAGATCTGCGCCAGCTCGATCGACGCCTCCCGCGCGATCGGGCCGGAGCCGAGCTTGGGCAGCACGTCGACGAGTATCTTCCGGGCGGCGTCCCGCTCGCCGCTGTCGGCGTGGCAGCGGGCGGCCTCGACGGACATCTCGGCCGCCGCGGCTTCGTCGCGGACGTTGGGCGAGGCCCGCCGCAGGGCGCTGAGGGCACGCTCGGGCAGGCCCATGGCCCGGAAAGTCCCCGCCACCGCCAGCGTGTGGCGGGCGTACTGGGCGGGGGGGAGTTTCCCCTTCTCGGCCTCGGCCAGCGCCGCCAGCGCCTGCCCGAAACGGCGGCTTTGCTTCTCGGCGTCGGCCAGCTCCAGCAGCAGCTCGATCCGCTGCGAAGGGTCCGGCTGGAGGCGGAGGCCCTGACGGAACGCCGCGGCCGCCTCCGGCGCGTAGCCCAGCGTCGCCAGGCACCGCCCGGTCAGCAGATACGCCTCCGCCATGTCCGCGCCGACCGCCCCGCCGCCGAGCTTGACGTACCGCGCCAGCCACTTGCACGACTCCTCGTGCCGGCCCAGCTCGAACAGGCACCGCCCCGCGTTCAGGCACGCCAGCGCTTGGGAACGGCGGGACAGGTCGAGGTAGTACAGCTTGCAGAACATGTTCAGGGCCTCGCCGAGCCGGCCCGCCTGCATGGTCGCCCGGCCCAGGTCCAGATGCGCGTGGTCGATCGCGGCGAAGTCCGGGTACAGGTTCAGCAGGTCCGACAGGTCCGCCTGGGCGCCGCGGTGGTCCTGCAGGCCAATCCGCAGCCGGGCGCCCCGCAGCAGCGACCACGGCGCCACGTCGTCCCGCGGGAACCGTCGCGCGATCAGCAGGTACTCCTGCAGCGCCGTCAAGGTCTCCCCCGCCAGCTCGCTCAGCCGGGCCAGGGCGAAATGCCCCTGGGCGCTCCGCAGGTCGGACGGGAACCGCAGGTAGAACCGCCGCCAGGCCGAGACCGCCTCGGCGGCGATCAGCTCCCGCTGCTCGCCCATCGACGCGGCCGTATGCGGGTTGTGGATCAGCACCTTCTCGCCGGTGAACCGTCCGATCAGCCCCGCCGCCCCGCAAGCGATCTCGAAGACGCTTGGGGCGGAGGCGGACCGCAAACACAGCGTCACGTTTCGCTGGCGCACGTCGGCGGCCACGTCCACCCACTGCACGTCGGCGGCCGACTGGGAGGCGAACTGCTGGAGCAGCTCTTCCAGTCCCGTCCGATGGCACTGCACCACCCAGCGCGAGGCGACGGGGCGGCTGGGGGCCTTCTCAATCCGCGGGCCCAGCAGCACCGCCCCGGCGTCGGCGCCCTCGGCCAGCGCCGCGTGCAGGGCCGCGGCGTCCAGGTCCACGAACGCGTCCGCGGGCCCGGGCGAACGCTTCCATGGAACGGAACTGTCCGAGGGGGCGAACGACAGCACCTTCTCGGTCAGGCAACGGGCGATCAGGAACTCCGCGTCGCTCCGCAGCGACTCCTGCCCGTCCGCCGCCGCCAGGACCGCCAGGGCCTGGTAGGCCTTCATCCGGCCCCGCAGGAACGCCCCCTGGGCGCAGTCCAGTTCGGCCACAGCGAGGTTGGCGGATGCGCGGATCATCGGCGACCGGCTGGTGCAGACCCCCTCGAGCTGCTCCCTGCCTTCGGCCAATCGCCCCAGGCGGACCCGACACAGGGCCGCGCGGAACCGGCAGAAGTCGGCGGCCAGCTCCCCATCCTTCTGGGACCGGCAGATTCCGAGCAGGTACTTGTAGCGGGCGTCGGCCTCCGCCGTCTTGCCCTCGACGTACGCCTTCTCCGCCAGCCGCCACGACGAAGGGTCGCCGTCGGTCAGGTCCGGCACCGACTCGGCGGGAAGCGCCTGAGCCCGAGGCGACGGGGCGGCCTCGGCAGGCCGGGGCGTTCGCCCGCCCGTCCACAGGTACACCCCCGCCAGCACCCCCGCGACCAGGAGCAACAGCAGGATGTTCATCGAAGCCAGCAGGTAGACCAGCTTGGCGCTACCGGCCGGCACCAGTCCGCCCGGCTCCCCGCCGGTCGTCAATGCCGCGACGACGTCGGCCGGCAACTCGTCGGCACCGTCCTCGGCGGGCTGTTCGGCCGAGGAGTCGGGGTCGGCCTGGACGTCGCCCGCCCCCAGCGTCTCCCCCGCCACCTGTCCCGCCCCGGGGGAGGCCTGTTCGGCCCCGGCCTTCTCGGCGTCCTGCTTGGCGAACGCCGCCGGCCCAACGGCTTCTTCCGGGGTCGGTTTGGCCTGTTCCTCGTCTTGCTCCTCGGACGGCGCCGGAGGAAACAGGTCCTCCAGCGTCACCGGCTCGGCCTCTTCCGCTTCCGCAGGCTCTTTCGCGAGGTCCGCCGGGAGATCCTCCTCATCGGCCTGGGCGGTCAGTTCGTCTTCGGAGAACCCCTCGCCGAAGGCCTCCTCGGCGTCGAGCTGCTCGTCGGACATCCCCCCGGCCTCGGGATCCGCCGGCTCGGGGGCGGCGTCATCGCCCTGAGCCTCGCCCTCGGTCTCGCTCTCGGCCGATTCAGCCGGCGATTGGCCGGAATCATCCGGCGCGAACAGGTCCGCGAAGTCGTCCGCGGACGGCGGAGGCGGCGCGGACTCCTCGCCGGGGTTGCTCGATTCCTTTCGTTGTTCTTCGTTTTCGGCCATCGTCCCTGATGCCGGTCGTTCGATCGTCTCGGTGCGGCCTTAAAGGGCGCAACCATACCGAGACCGCATCCGTCCGTCGGAACCGTTGCAAGAGTCGTGCCAGAAGAGGTCCGACAGGCGTCTGCAACGCGAAGACGCGTGGAGGCGCCCGTCGGAGGGGATGGTATCTCGGATCGGGCGTTCCGCCCGCAGATCGTGTGGCCGTATGCAACTTCAGAATAGTGGCTTATGCGCCACGGCCACCCTCATAGCGCTGTGGGAGATCGGCCAGTCGAAACGGCTCTGCCGGCGTCGTCCCCCCCCCGCGGCGAAAAGCCCAGGGCCGGCGGGCATCCCACCGGGGATGTGTCAGGTTTTTGGGCCCCGTGTCGAGTTTCCGTACACCGGTCCGGTCAGGCGGGCTGGTCGTGGAGGGCTTCTTCGGCCGAGCTGGGCCGGTTGGAGGCAGGCGGGCCGCCGGCCTCCGGCGGCTCGATCTCGTACCGCTTGATCTTGGCATACAGCGTGGCGCGGGTGATGCCCAGCAGGGCGGCGGCCCGGTTCCGCTGCCAGTTGGTCTCCTTCAGGGCCCGCGTGATGAACTCGCGTTCGGCCGTTTCGAGGGAGAAGTCCTCGGGCCGCAACGGCCTTGCCGGGACGAGCTCCTCGGCCGCGGGACCGTCCAGGAGGATGTTGTCGGCGTTGACCTGTTCGCCCTTTTCCAGGATCAGGGCGCGGTCGATGACGTTCTTGAGCTCGCGGACGTTGCCGGGCCAACTGTGGCCGAGGAGTTTCCGGCGGGCCTGGTCGCTGAGGGTGGGCGCGGGCGAGCGGGTCCGTACGGTGGAGGAGCCCAGCAGGTATTCCGCCAGCAGGGGGATGTCGGCGCGGCGCGCCTCGCTTCGCAACGGGGGCATGGTGATGGGGAAGACGGCCAGGCGATAATACAGGTCTTTGCGGAAGGTGCCCGCGGCGCTTTCGGCCTGCAGGTCCCGGTTGCTGGAGGCGATGATGGTGGCGTTGCAGGGGATGTCCTCGGTGCCGCCGACCTTGCGGAAGGACTTCTCCTGGAGGACACGAAGCAGCTTGGCCTGGAGGGACGGGGCCATCTCGCTGATCTCGTCCAGGAAGATCGTGCCCGACCCCGCCGTCTCGAACAGGCCCGCCTTCTCGCGATCGGCCCCGGTGAACGAGCCCCGGGCGTGCCCGAACATCTCCCCCTCCAGCAGCGTGGGAGTCAGCGCGGCGCAGTTGACCGCCACGAACGGGTCGTTGGATCGGCAGCGAATCGCGTGGACCGACCGCGCCGCCAGCTCCTTTCCCGTGCCGCTCTCGCCCAGCAACAGCACCGGGTTGCAGTTGCTCTCGGCGACGGCGCGGATGATCTCCATCGTCCGCAGGACAGCCGGGCTCCGCCCCACCAGCGGCACCGCGGGCGGGCAATCCGAGCAGAAGAACCGTCGGCGGTCCTCCGCTCCGCCAGCCCCGACCGACACGGACGACAGCAGGCGCTCCAGGCGGTCGCCCACCAGGGGATACTCGATGTAGTCGCGGGCGCCCTCGCGGATGAAGTCGATGGCCGGGTCGACCTGACGGCTGGCCGTGGCGACCACCACCGCCACGGTTGGGAACGCGGCCCGGATGGTCCGCAGCGCCTGGACCACCCCGGCCGGGGAGGCGCCTTCTTCCACAACGACCAAGTCGGGCAGCCGCCGGCGGATGGCGTTGACCGCGGCGGTAACATCAGGAAGGCGTTGGAGCGATTCGGAGATTCGGGCCAGGGGCTCGTCGGGACCGGAGCGGGGCGCATCCTGCGATATGAGAAGGACTTCGCCAAGGCACGCGCCCTCTGTGCGGGCTGCGCCCTTCGCACCGTCGCCACAACTGCCGCTTCCGTGCGCCATGGTTTGCCCTGGAATCCGTTCCCGGGAACCAGCGTCGACTACGAACGGCACGCACCGCGATGGGCGGCCAAGCCGCGCCAAGGCCGTGTTCGTGCGGTCCGAACCCAAGCCGCAACTTCCAGATGTAGCCTAATCACCGCACCCACAAGAGTTGCCGAAGCCTACGGGCCGCAGGGGCCAGCCTCGGAACGTGGGCATGCCTGCCAAGCGCCGTAGACTATATCGGGAGACCGATAACCTTTTGAACAGGAAAAATGCAAAAAAAGATCTTCCTCAAGGTCCTATGCAACCTGCCACTAAGGCGGATTTACCGCACTGCCAACAGCCTTCAACACCCCGTGGGTTCCGGCCATCGGCCCCGGATACATGCATGCGCTGATCCGGGGCCGCGCGCTGTTCGCCACGGGATGCCCTGCCCGGAAGACTTTTCCACAAGTGCGGAAGATGCTTCCGCCCACCCGGACCTGCCCGCCGGGTCCTGGCAAAGCGCCGGCAGAATTGCCCATGATCGTTAGCGTTTTCCGCCACAGTACTTGGGGACCAAATCTACCGCCTGGAACGCTGGTGGCACGGGCATTGCCGTAGGTGTCGGCGTCGCAGGTAATGCGCCATGATATCGACGCTGACACAAGTCTTGGATCTCCCCATGCCGGTCGCCCGGCCTGTCGAGGTCGCCCCACGGTCGGCCAGGCCCCGCCCGCAGCCTGCGGCCTCCAAGCCCGGTGCGCAGCCTGCGGCCGCCAGGCGGGCCGATGCGAAGACGGAGGGCCGACCGGCCGCCCAGGACACCCCCAACTCCACACCCAAGCGGTCACGGCAGGACCCCTCCCAAGACTCCCAGGCCTGCAAGCACACCAAGAGGGGCAAGGGCCACGCCGAGTCCAACAGCCGCCACCGCAGACCCACCCAGACCATCCATGCCGCCGGGCTTGTGTTGACCACGACGGCCGAGCCGATTCAGGTCCAATCCGCCCCATCCAAGCCCTTCGCCGCCCTCATCGCCGACAAGGTGGCCGAGGCCGTCACCGCGGCACCGTCGGTCAAGGGCGTCAAGTCGCTTCAGGCCGACCCAGCCGCACCGGCCCCAGCCGCACCGACCCCGGCCGCACCGACCCCGGCCGCACCGGCCCCGGCCGCACCGGCCCCGGCAGAGATGCCCCCGGTCCAGATTGCCGCGGTCCTCGCCACGGTACAGGCCACTGCCGCGCCGAACGTCGTCCCCCCCAAGACGCCCGCGCCGAACGCACCGGCACAGGCCCTCGCCCAGGCGGCGGCCGTTCCCGCCGTGGCCAAGCCGCAAACGCAGCCCAATGTCCAGCCCGCCGAGGCCAAAGGCGGGATCGAACAACCGCTCGCCCCAGCGGCGACCAGGCCGGCCGAGACCCTCGCCGCGATGGTCAAGCCGGCGGAGGTGGCCCAGGCCGTTACCGGCCTGCCCCTGGCCACTCCCATTCCCGCACACCCCTATGCCGACACCTCGCCCAAGGTCCACGCCCACGAGCCGAAGGTCGCCGCCATCCGCACCCCAAGCGTCGAACGCGAAGCGCGGGCGACGGCGGCCGGGCGATTCCAGGCCGCCCCGGCCGCCCCGGCCACCCCGGCCACCCAGACCGTCGCCAGGGGCGTGGAGGTTTCGATCCAGAACGATACCCCCATCGCGGCCGCTCAGGTCGGGCGTGCCGAACCCGCTCCGGTGGACGGACAGGCAGGCGTCAGCGCGGCTGCGCCCGCGGCCGACAGGACGCCGCAGGAGACCATGGTCTCCCAGGTGGCCGAGCAGATTCAGGCCAACGCGGACCGGCTCAACCAGCAGATCGAAATCCGCCTGCATCCACCGGAGCTGGGCACGGTCCGGCTGACCCTCAAGGCCGACGGCAGCGAGGTCCGGGGGGAGATGAAGGTATCCGACCCCGACACGGCCGCCCAGCTCCAGGCGGAGGCGCCGGGACTGGTTCGGCGCCTTGCCGACGGTGGCATCCAGATGCGCCGGCTGGACATCTCCCTGGACAGCCACACCACCGGCGATCAGGGCAATTCCCCGCTGGGCAACCCGCACGGGCACCCCGACCGGTACCCGGAGAGCTGGCGCGGCGGATTCGACGCCGACCCGGCCTCCTCGGCGGCCGGCGGGACCGACCCGCAGTCGGTCTTGTCGGGCGCGTACGTAACCGACCAGTCCATCAACGTGTGGATGTAGGAGAACACGATGGCCGTCAGCGCACTGGGCAGTGCAGCAGGGACCTCGGCGAGCATCGCCGCCGACTACATGAAGCTGCTGGTGGCGCAGTTGCAGAACCAGAATCCTCTTGAGCCGATGGACAACGCCGAGATGACCAGCCAACTGGCCGCCCTGTCCCAGTTGGAGCAGTTGGAGGGCATGTCCAACACGTTCGAGAAGGTGCTGGTGGCCCAGCAGTTCTCCCAGGCCGGGGCCATGATCGGCAGAGAGGTGGCGATCCCGGCCGAGGAGGGCGAGGGCATCGAGTCCGGCAGGGTGCTCCAGGTGGACATCATCGACGGGAAGCCCGAGCTGGTCGTGCAGGTCCAGCGTGAGGTGGTCGAGGACGGCAAGCTGTCGGTGGTCCCGGCATACCGCCGGGTGGCCTTCGAGGAGGTGCAGTCGATCGGGGCGATGCTGGCGACGGCGGCGGCGCCGGCGCTGCAGCCCGGGGACATCAACGGCGACGGCGTGGTCGGCATCGCCGATCTGGTGGCGCTGGCTGATAACTACGGCAAGGGCACCGCCCCATCGGAGTGATGCCGCCCATGGCGAGCCGGCAAGCAAAGGAACAGCCGCTTGGGGACAAGCGGACGGCAGAAAGAGGATAACCCATGAGCAACGCACTGCTATCGGGAGTTTCGGGCCTCCAGGCCCACCAGCGGATGCTGGACGTGGCGGGCAACAACCTGGCCAACGTCAACACCTCCGCGTTCAAGGCCAGCCGGGTGACGTTCTCCGAGCTGCTCAGCGAGACGCTCCAGGAGGCGTCGCAGGCGACGTCCACCATCGGCGGCACCAACCCGATGCAGGTCGGCAGCGGGGTGGACGTGGCCAGCGTCGACCGGAACATGGTCCAGGGGTCGCTGCTGAACACCGGCCAGGCGCTGGACATGGCCATTGAGGGCTCGGGCTATTTCGTCCTCAACGACGGCACGCGGGACGTATACACGCGGGTGGGCAACTTCGCGGTCGATTCGGACTATTGCCTGGTGGACCCGGGCACGGGCTACCGCCTCCAGCGGATCGGCTCGCAGGGGGTGACGGAGGGATTCCAGGACTTGGCCAGCGACAACATCCGCGTCCCGTATGACGTGGCCCTTCCGGCCAAGGCGACCGAATCGATCGCCTACACCGGCAACCTCTCGGGCGACATGGTGAACACCACCAGCAACATCCTCTCCAGCGGCACGCAGTACACCACCAGCACCGGGGCGACGGCCTCGGCGGACTCGCTCATCGCCAGCCTGGCCGAGGCGCAGGACCTGGCCGACGGCGACGTGATCGTCATCGGCGGGACCAAACACGACGGGACCTCCGTGACGCCGGTGGACTTCGAGATCTTCGACGGGTCGGGCACCAGCAAGACTCTGGGGGAGCTGGTTGCGGCGATTCAGACGGCCCTGGGCGGCTCGACCGAGGTGGTGGTGAACATGGTCAGCGGGCGGATCCACGTCTCGGACGTGGCCAGCGGGCACAGCCTGACGGGAGTGACCCTCACCCTGGACACCAGCGGCGGCACGCACGTCGGCGACGACCCGTCCCTGGAGCTGCCCAAGTACTTCGAGATCCTCTCGCCCGGCGGCGAGGCTACGCGCGACACGAACATCGAGATCTTCGACTCTCAGGGTGTCAGCCATGTTCTGTCGGCGACCTTCGTCCGCCGTTCGGCCAACGTGTGGGACCTGGTGGTCCTCAACGTCAGCGGCGACGTGGAGTTGACCGAACGCCGAATCAACGGGATCAACTTCCTGGCCAACGGCAGCTACGCCGGGCTGAAGCCCCTGGACGACCCGGACAACCCCGGCAGCACGATCACCGACGAGAACGTGCTGAAGATGCGGTTCGCCCACGACCCGACCACCGACCAGGTGATCACCATCGACCTGGGCTCGCTGGGCAAGTACGACGGCCTGAGCCAGTTCGGCGGCAGCTCCACCGCGGCCCCCAACGACCAGGACGGGTACGCCTCCGGATGGCTCAACTCCATAACCGTCACCCGCGAGGGCGTGCTGGTGGGCGTGTTCACCAACGGCGCCCGGCGCGACATCGCCGCGATCAAGATGGCGACCTTCCAGAACGCCGCGGGCCTGCAGAGCGTCGGCAACAACTACTTCGAGACGTCCACCAACTCCGGCGACCCGGTGCCCACCGCTGCCTTGTCCGGCGGGGCCGGGGCCGTCCGCGGCGGGTCCCTCGAAAAGTCCAACGTCGACGTCGCCAGTGAGTTCGTCAACATGATCCAGGCCCAGAACGGGTTCCAGGCCAACGCCCGGACCATCCGCGTCGCCAACGAAATGCTCGGCGAACTGACCAACCTCATCCGCTAGGCCCGGCGCCACGGGGCCCCGGAAGAACCGACTATGAGAACCGCCCTCCAGATGCTGATGGCCGGCCTCACCGCCCAGGATCGTTTCGACGCGGTGCATGACTCCATCGGCCGCTCGCGAACGGCCACGTGGTGGGCGACGGCGGCGATCCTCCTGCTGGTGGTCGCCGGGGCCGTGTTCCTGGCGGTCTTCCTCGTCCACCGGTTCGGCGAGTCCAGGCGGCGCAAGCTGTACCGAAAGCGCGTGGAGGAGGCGGGGGTCACCGGCGAGGAGCAAAAGCTTTTGGGCCACCTGGCCCGCCTGGCGAAGCTGAAGCAGACCGGCGCCGTCCTGGACGCGCCGGAGGCCTTCGAGCGCGGGGCCGAGGCCCTGATGCGGAGCGACCGCGTCTCGGCGATGGACGCCGACCTCCAGGCCCGGACCCGGGCGATGGTCAACACCGTCCGCGAGAAGCTGGGCTTCCCCCGCTCCGAGGCCCGTGATACCGCCCACGGGGTCGTCCGGCTGGGCAAGATCCCCATGGGCACCACCCTGGAGGTCGTCCGCCCCTCCCAACCCGAACCGTTCAACGCGGTCCTCGCCGGCGAGGAGGCGGCCGCCGGGCAGATCGTGCTCGAACCGGCCGTCCCCCTCCAATGTGAAGGCAACGAATCGTGGACGCTCCGCTACACCGAGGGCAGCCTGATGTGGGAGTTCGACGCCCGTGTCGTCCGCCAGGAGGACACCGGCAGGGTCGTGATGCTCCCGGGGGCCAAGGTCCGGTGCATCAACCGCCGCAAGTTCATCCGCACGCCGGTCCGCATCCCGGCCTCCGTCGCGCCCTTCCCGTTTCTGCGGGCGGAGAAGGACGGGCCGCCGCGGTTCGCCGCGGCGACCCTGATCGAGATCGCCGGCCCCGGCCTGCGGATCCAGGTGCCCCTGGACGTGGGGATGGGCGATCGCCTCCTGATCGGGCTGAAGATCGCCGACGGCCAGGTCATGCAGGCGATGGGCATCACCCGCCGGCCGACCACCCCCAACGGCAAGGAAGTCCCGGAGATCGTGGTCGAGCTGATCGGCCTGACCGCCTCGGAAGTCTCCGAGCTCGTGCGGGTGACCAACGCCGCCGTCCGCGCCACCCGGGGCCGCGGCGAACCCGAGGCCGACGAGGCCCCTCCCCGGGAGGGGCGCCGCGAGCAGCACGTGGCGGCACAGGAGGACTGAGATGGCCGGCGTCCCGCAACTGTCCACCAACCATATCGAGGGCCTCACCCGGCAGTTCGAGGTGATCGCCCACAACCTCGCCAACGTCTCCACCAACGGCTTCAAGCGCCAGCGAGTGGGCTTTGCCTCCGTCCTGGCCGACAAGGCCGGCCCCGCGGCGAAGGGCCGGGTGGAAGGGAAGGTCTCCACCGACTTCACCCAAGGCGCCCTCGTGCGGACCAACAGGCCGCTGGACGTGGCGCTGGAGGGGGAGGGGTTCTTCGTGGTGGAGACGCCCCAGGGGATCCGGCTGACGCGGAACGGGACGTTCCGCGTCAACAGCAACGGGCAGATCGTCGACACCCGCAACCGCCCGGTGGCCGGAGAGGGCGGGCCGATCACGCTTCCCCCGTTCGCCAACCCCGAGACCGTCCAGATCGCCTCCGACGGGACCGTTTCGGCCGGCGGCGAGGCGATCGGCCGACTGCGGATCATGGGCTACAAGGACCTGTCCCTGCTGACGCGTTTCGGCGACGGCGACTTCGTCGCCGACCCGGCGGCCGAGCCGGTGCCGGCCCCGCCAGTCCGCGTCCACCAGGGCCACCGCGAAGCCTCCAACGTGAACCTGATCGAAGAGATGGTCGGGATGATCGCCACGACGCGGATGTACGAGGCGGGCCTGAAGGCGATTTCCACCCGGGGCGAAAGCCAGCAGAGCATCCTGCGGGTGGCCATGAGCTGAGGTGGCACAGGTTTGTAACCTGTGCAATGAACTTAGGCTGAAAAACCCATGATGCCCGGCGACACAGGTTGAAAACCTGTGCCACAGGAGCAAGGAATGTTCAAGGCACTCTCGACGGCGGCGACGGGCATGACGGCCCAGGAACTGATCGTGGAAACGATCGCCAACAACCTGGCGAACATGAACACGATCGGCTTCAAGCGCAGCCAGGTGGACTTCCAGGACCTGATGTACGTCAAGCTCAGCGAGCCGGGCAGCCCCGGCGCCGGCGGGGTGGCCGCCCCGAACGGCTTCGAGGTCGGCAGCGGGGTCCGCCCGGCTTCGACGCTGAAGATCTTCACCCAGGGCGAGCTGGAGAACACCAAGCGCGAGCTGGACGTGGCGATCGAGGGCGACGGGTTGTTCGAGGTGACCACCGGTAACGGCGAGACGCGCTACACCCGCGACGGCTCGTTCCGGGTCAACGCCAACGGGGCGCTGGTCACCTCCAGCGGCCACACGCTTTCGCCGTCGATCGGCATCCCGGCCGGGACGCGCCAGGTATCCATCGCCGCCGACGGAACCATCTCGGCCTTTGTCGGCGGCAGCAACACGCCGCAGCCGCTGGGGCAGATCACCCTCGCCCGGTTCGTCAACCCCTCGGGCCTGTCCAGCGAGGGGGCCAACCTGCTGGCGCCGACCGAGGCCAGCGGCACCGCGGCGACGGGCACGCCCGGTGCGGACGGCTACGGCCGACTGCTGCAGCGATTCCGGGAGCAGTCCAACGTGAACATGGTCTACGAGTTGGTGAGCCTGATCACCGCCCAGCGGGCCTACGAGACCAATTCCCGCGCCATCCGCGCCGGCGACGAGATGCTCAGCACCGCCAACCGCCTGATCAGCTAGGAGCATACCGATGAGACGAGCGATGGCCGCCGCTTTGCTGGTGGCGCTGGCCGGGGCCGCCCGGGCGGGCGAGCAACCTGCCGCCGCCACGACACAGCCCGCCGGCGCCTCCGACGCCGCCAAGTGCGATGTCGCCGCGCCGATCCGCCTCTACATCCCCCGCTCCGTCTCGGTCGAAGGCGACAGCCTCCGTCTGGGACAGATCACCCTCGTCCGCTGCGAGGACCAGGCCCTGGCCACCAAGGTCGCCGCCATCCCGATGGGCCGCGGGCCTTGGCCGACCGAACGGATCGCCTTCAGTCGGCCGATCATCCTCAGCCGGCTGGCGACCCACGGCATCGACGCCGCCGCCGTCCTGGTCACCGGGGCGCAGACGGTCTCGGTGCTGGGGCAGGGGCAGACCATCCCGGCCGGGGATATCCTAACGACAGCAGAACAATTCCTTACCAGCGGCGGCGCGGGGCCCAAGGATCGGCCATGGCGGGTGGTGCGGGGGTCCAGGGACCTTATCCTCAAGCACCGCAAGAAGATAACACTGACCGCCAGCCTGGCCGACCCGGCGCCGCCGGACCACGTGCTGGTGCGGGTGGCCGCGATGGACGGGACGAGCAAGCTGGGGGAGGCGGAGGTGCTGTTCCGGCGGACGTATTCCGCGCGCCGCGCGGTCGCCACGAAGGAGATCGCCCCCGGCCAGACCATCACCGCCGACAACACGCGTGTGGAGACGGTCGCCACCGAGACCCCCCCC
>DASRZG010000083.1:0-3028 GCA_035686585.1 Phycisphaerae bacterium | reverse complement strand
TTTCGTCTGCCCCTTGAGGCGTTGCTGGTGCTGCCGGCCGCCATCGTGCCGGCAAGGATCGGCAGCGGCAGGACGCGGTGAAGCTGCTCCTGCCCGCGCCCGAGTGGCGCGATGCGTGGCAGCGGGGCTCAGTGAAGCTGCCAGCTTCGCCGCACCAGCCACTCCGCCGTCATCAGGGCGACGAACAAGAGGAACAGCAGCGTGAACTGGACGCCGTCGTCGTAGTAGGGCCAGACCTTGGGCGCAGCGGGCGCTCTGCCCCTGGCCGTCTGCCGCTCCTCGATCTGGTCGAGAAGCTCGGGCAGCCCGCTGACGTCGGTGTATCGCCCGTCGCTGCTGTCGGCGACCATCCGCAGCGTCGCGACGTCTCTCGCCAAGCGGTCCATCTCCGCCGACTGGGGGGCGACCGTGACGGTCAGCTCGTCGCTGCCGAGGGACTGGCCCGCCGGATCCGCCGCGGTCAGGCGGACGCGATACCGGCCCTCGGCCAGCGGCCGGAAGTTCGTCTCGAACATCCCCCCGCTGCGCTTCGACGTCATCGGGAGGGTCTCCGGCTCGATCCTCGGGTCGGGTTTCACCGGCTCGACGGTCACGCTGACCCGTGCGGAGTCGGCGGGCCGGCCCCGATCGTCCTGCACGTGCGCCAGGATCCGGACGCTCCGGCCCATCTGAACGTAGGAGCTGTCCACCCGCCCGACGACCGCGGAGGCGGCGGTCTTCGCCTTGGTCTCCACGTTGGCCAGCCAGCGGATCAACTGCCCCCAGAACAGCCGGTACGGGCTGTCGGCGCCCATGCCCCGCAGCGGGAGATACCACTGCCAGGTCGTGTCGGCCGTGAAGGCGGCGCTTCGCCCGGCCCCGTAGGGCTGCACCGCCAGGACGATCAGCGGGCCGTACTCGTTCTTCCGTGTGGGATGAACGGCCAGGACGGTGGCGGCCGGCTGGGGGTGGACCGCCGTCACGCAGCCGAGGAGCGGCTCGAGCTTCACCTCCTGCTCCGTGGGCTTCTTGCCCTCCGGGCCGTGGAAGTACTTCGCCATTCCCTCGAAGACCGGGTGCTCGAGCCCGAAGGCGGTCAGTTGCGGCAGGAAGGGCGTGGTCTCCTGCGGCTGCGAGCGGTTCCCGACGACGACCGGAAGGACCGCCTCGACGTCGCTGCCGCCGTACCCCCCCGGGCCGAAGCTGTTATGCCCGCCCATCATGAGCAGCCCGCCGCCGTCCTTCACGAACTGCTTCAGCCGCCGCATCTGTTCGCGAGTCAGGAACGTGCTGTCCAAGTCTCCGAGGATCATCACGTCGAACATGCGGAAGTCTTCTTCGGTGCGGGGCAGGTCGAGCAGCTTGCGGCCGGCGATGCTGCCATAAGAGGAGAAGCGATTCTCCCGAATGCGGATCAGGGACATCAACTGGACGTTCTGGTCTGTATTCAGCGTCCGCCAGAGGAACTTGTACTCGGGGCGGATCGACCCCTCGACGTACAGCACGCGGATCCTCGGTTCGGTGACCAGAACGTGCAGCTCGCACTCGTTGTCCTGGGTGACGGTTTCGGCGGGGTTGGCGGGTACGGCGATCCGCAGCTTGCGGACGTCGGAGCGGGTCCTCGCCGGGTCTTCCGCGTCGGGGGCGGTCGCGGCGGATGGCGTGCGGTCGCGCGGGGTCCACTTCAGCTCCTTCTTGATCACCGTGACGTTCTTGTCGGTCCAAAGCGGTGCGGTTGCGACCGGCTCGGCGCCGCCCTCCTCGAAGACCTGGATTTCCCCGGAGATGTTCTTGAACCCGACCGCCTTGACGCGGACGGTGAGGGTGGTCAGGTTGTTCTTGATGACCTCGAAGGGGGCCTCGGCCGACAGCAGTTGCACGTTTCGCCGGCCCGTCTCGGTCTCGCTGTCGGACCCCAGCCCGACCGTGTAGACGGGCACCCCCGCGCTGATGACAGCGTCCTTGAGGTCGTCCGCGGCGTTGTGGACCCCGTCGGACAACAAGAGGATTCCGGCCACGTCGCGGAGATCCTCCCCCTCGACCGCGTCCCGAACGGCTCTGGCGAGGTTCGTCCCGTCCGTTCCCTCGCCTCTCGGTTCCAACTGCCCCAGGTGTCGCCACGATTCCACCGTCCGAAGCTCTTTCGCGAAGTGCGACCAGACCGGCCTGAAGTGCCGCTCGATCCGCTCTCGCTGTGTCCCCAGCACGTGCACCGCCTGGGTGTAGCGGTTGGCGACGCTGGACTGGTCGGTCGTGTCCATCGATCCGGACCGGTCCAGCAGGATCGGCAGGCGCACCCGGAAGGCGTCGCTGTCCGGCAGGACGCTGACGGCCGGCTTGAACAGGATCAGCAGCAGCGCCAAGATCGCCGCACACCGCATGGCCATCAGCGCCGCCATTCGCCGGGTCCCGAGATAGGCATAGACCGCCGCGTAGAAGACCCCCACCGCCACGGCGACCTCCAATGCAACGATGACCATCCACACGGCGAGTCCGAACCCGCCCGTGCCCAGGAAGACCCCCCCGACCAGCACGACCCCGGCGGCGATGGCGACAGCACCGAGCAGCGACGACCTCGCGGCCCGGGCCTGGCCCCGCGCCCGGCGCGCCACCGCATCGATCAGCAGCACCGTCGCGGCTGCTGGAGGGAACAGGGCCGTCAGGCAGATCAGGCCATCCCGCCACCGCTGGCGGATCAGCCGCGACACGCCGTAGCTCACCAGCACCGCCGCGATTCCCACCAGCAGCCACCACAGCAAGTCGTTGCTGCGAACGCCCTGGAACTCAAGCGTCATGGTCGCCATACGTATGTTTGAATCTAGCTTCCGCGGCAAGGTTCCGCAACATCCGGCCCGGTCCCGGCGAAGCGCAACACGCAGGACCCTCGCCATCGAGAACCTGTGCAACAGGGGGCCTGGCGCATATAATCCGCCTCACCCAGGCCCCGTGCCTGTCAACGGGAACGGGATTGAGAAAGGAACTGCCCATGGCCGAGATGCCATACCACGAGATTCTCCGCCACGTGATCTCGCAGCGCGACCTGTCTCGC
>DASRZG010000082.1:0-3468 GCA_035686585.1 Phycisphaerae bacterium | reverse complement strand
GCGGAGTTCCGCCACATCACCCTGCCCCTGCTGCGAAACACGCTGATCTTCGTGACCATCATGGTGATCATCGGCGCCTTCCAGGTGTTCACGCAGGCGTACATCATGACCGAGGGCGGGCCCGGGCGGTCCACCGAGGTGCTGGCGCTGCTGGTCTTCCGCAACGCCTTCATGTACGGCGGGCAGATGGGGTTCGCCTCGGCCATGGCCTGGCTGCTGTTCGCGGTCCTGTTCGTGTTCATCCTGATCCAGATGCGGGTGTTCCGCTCGCGAAAGGTGTACGACCAATGACCGCGCCGACGCCGACCGCCCCGACCCCCCGGCCCAGGCCCAGACCCTTCCGCTGGGGCCCCGTGCTCGCGCTGGCGGCGATGATCGTCGGGGCGGCCGTCATGGTCTACCCCTACGCCTTCACCGTCGGGGCGAGCTTCAAGACCCGCAAGGAGTTCAGCCAGGACCGCCACGGGCTGATCCCGCCGCGGTTCCAGCCGGCCGAGCGGATCCAGCACGCCCGCGGGCGGCCCAGCGCCCTGGACTGGGAAGGCGCCGACTGGCCCGTGATGAAGAACTACGCCGACGCGATCACCTACGGGCGGATCGACGTGTACATGCTCAACAGCTTCTTCTACGCGGTGGTGATCACCGCGGTGCAGTTGACCGTCAACGTCCTGGCCGCGTACGCCTTCGCGCGGATGGAGTTCCGCGGCAAGGGCGTGCTGTTCTCGCTGCTGCTGGCGACGATGATGCTCCCGCCGGCGGTGCTGCTGGTGCCGCAGTTCCTGGTGGTGGGCTGGCTGGGGCTGGTGGACTCGTTCTGGGGCGTGGTCCTGCCCGGGTTCGCCGGGGCGTTCGGCATCTTCCTGCTGCGGCAGTTCTTCCTGAACATCCCGCTGTCGCTGGAAGAGGCCGCGCGCCTCGACGGCTGCGGGCCGATGGGCATCCTCTGGCGCGTCATCCTGCCGCTGAGCAAGCCCGTGCTGGTGACGCTGGGCCTGTTCACCTTCATGGGCGCGTGGAACAGCTTCATCTGGCCGCTGGTGGTGCTGTCGGACCAGTCGTACTACCCGCTGACGGTGGGTCTGAGCCTCTTCCGCGACGACAGCGGCGGCGACTGGCCCCGTGTGTTCGCCGCCTCGGTGATGGGCTCGGGGCCGCTGCTCCTGCTGTTCCTGCTCGCCCAGCGCTACCTCGTCGGCGGCATCAGCCTCAGCGGACTCAAAGGACAGTAGGGATTGACGATTGGCGATTGGCGATTGGCGATTGCGAGGGAGTCTCCAGGTCGCACGGATCCCGCTTGTGATCTTGGAAATGGGCAACGCCGTTGTTTGCCACCGGCTTCAGCCGGTGGTTGGCATGGCTTGCGGGACCCCCGAGCCCGCTTCAGCGGGGCTTCTCGATCAATGGCTTCAGCCGGAAGGGCCGTGGAAGCTGATCGAGAAACGTGGCTGAAGGCTGCCGGGCGCACTGGCCCACATGCGATAATCGACAATCGCCAATCGACAATCCGCAATAGATCCATTGGAGGCAAAACTGTGACCGGAAGTGGCACACCCCGTGACCGTGTGATCGCCGCCCTCCAGGGCCGGGCCGCCTTCCCCGTCCCGTGCGTCGAGCACGGGATCGCGGCCGGGGTGATCGAGGCCGCCTACGGCGTGAAGCTGCCGCCGGTGACCGGCGAGCCGGGGAGCCTGGAGTACGGGCTGACCGCGATTGGGCGGCAGAAGCGGATCAACGAGCTGACCGGGCGGTGCAACGTCGAGGTGCCCTACCACTGGACGATGGCGCCGCGCATCCTTAAGGACGGCACGCACAACGGCGCCCTGACCGACCGGGCGAGCCTGGGCCGGCTGCGATTCGTCGAGCTGACCGACGCCCACTGGGACACGCTCAAGCGGATCGTCGACGCCAAGGGCGAATACGCCCTCAACGTCGGCATCACCACCGGCATCGGCCACATCTGGCAGACGATGGACCTGGAGGCCTTCGCCGTCGCGACGGTCGAGGACCGCCCCCTGCTGCGGGAGATCCTCGCCCGCTACACCGACTGGACCTGCCGGGTGATCTCCGCGTGCAACACCATCGGCGTGGACTTCTACTGGTGCTTCGACGACTTCGCCTTCAACACCGGCACAGTGTACTCGCCCGGGCTGCTGCGGGAGGTGGTCCTGCCGTACGCCCGGCAGGTGGCGGCCGCGATCGAACTGCCGTGGATCTGGCACTCCGACGGCAACTACATGGCCGTGCTGGACCAGATCGTCTCGCTGGGGATGAACGCCCTGAACCCGCTGGAGCCGGGGTGCATGGACATCGCCCGCATCATGGCCGCCCATCCGCACCTGACGCTGGTGGGCAACGTGGACGTGGACCTGCTGGCGGGCGGGACGGTCGAGCAGGTCCGCCGGGCGGTGCGGGAGGCCTTCGCCCTGATGGGCCGCCCCGGCCGGTACATCGCCGCCAGCGGCAACAGCATCCCGAGCTTCGCGATCCCCGCCAACGTCCGTGCGATGTACGAGGAGATCGCCGTCCTGTCCGGATCCCGATGAAGAGCTGATCCCTGTATAACGAATGTCCATGGGTGCCACCCTCAAACGCCAGTGGCATGACGTTGCTTGTCATGCCACGGAGTTTGGGGGTGGGACGTGCGGCAAGAGCACCCGCAAGAGCACGTTCCCCCATAGCCTCCATGCCGACATTACTTTTACAGGTGTCAACAAACCGACGGCGGGCCCGGGTCGTCGTCCTGTTCGTCCCAGTCGTCGTCCTCGAACTCCTCCTCGTCCTCGTCCTCGCCGTCGACGCCCCAGATCTCGCAGTCCAGCGGGAAGATGTCGAACCCGAACCCTGCCCCGCTGCATCTGGGGACTCCGCACACCCACATCCCCTTGCCGTCGCCCTGCCGCTCCCAGAAGATCTTCTCGCTGGAATACTCCTGCCCGCAGTGGAGGCACCGCACCATCACCGGCTCCTCCGGCGGCTTGAACGGGTCTTCCAGCGCCTCAGGCGGCAGCCCCGACTCCATGATCATCGCCGTCTCCTCTCTCACCTCGGCCGCGCCGATCGGCACGCCTCTGCGACGTCCCTACAGCCGCCGATCCAGCCGGCGGTATTGTACGGCCTCGGCGATGTGGTGCGACTGGATGTTCGCCTCGCCCTCCAGGTCGGCGATGGTCCGGGCGATTCGCAGGACCTTGTCGTGCGCCCGGGCGCTCAGCCCCAGCTCGTTCAGGGCCTGCTTGAGAAGCGTCTCCCCGGCCGGGTCCAGCTTGCAGTAACGCCGGATCTGCCTCGGCGACATCGTCGCGTTGGTGATGACGGACGATTGCGGGTTGCCCTCGCCGTCGCCGTTGCTGTTCCCGGTTCCCTTGCCCTGAGCCTGTCGAAGGGCCGGCTCCCCGTTCCCGTCGCCGCTGAACCGCCGCCGCTGCACCTCCCGGGCGACCACCACCGCCGCCCGCATGGTGGCCGAGT
>DASRZG010000081.1:0-9933 GCA_035686585.1 Phycisphaerae bacterium | reverse complement strand
CGGCGAATACGCCCTGATCGAGGTGAACGACGGCACGGGCTGGACGACGCTGCGGACGATCCAGGACGGCGACGACGACAACGTGTATCACTATGCCTCGTACGACCTGTCGGGATTCGACATGGTCAGCGACTTCGAGGTTCGAATCTCGCTGTCGGCCGGGTCGCGCGACTGGGTGTTCATCGACGACATCCTGATTCAGTAGGCGGCATTCGGAAACCGTTGAGCAGGACGATCGCAGGCCCATCCCGGGTTCGCTCGGGGTGGGCCTGCTCTGTTTACACGGGCGCACTTGAGCGGGCGGGGCGGATGTGTATGCTGGATGCCGAGCCGTTGCCGTTGGAGGCGGCGAGTGTGCCGTGGTGGAGAATCACCCATGAAACTTACCGGAGCCGAGCGGACGACGCTGCGGGACCTGGCCCGGCGGGTGGCGGAGATCGCCGCCGATCCGGTGATGGAGACACGCAGGAGGCTTTGGGTGGAGCACAACAGTCTCCGGCCGGCCCGGCCCATGATGCTGGTGTTCCCGGAGGGGTCTTGGTGCGAGCTGATCGGCGAGGCGGACCTGCTGTGCCGGGACGCCGCGGCCCGCCGGATGGAGTTTCAACTGCGGTCGCGGATCTACACCTACGAGCACTTCCGCGAGGACACGGTCATCGAGGCCGTCTGGGACGTCGGGCCGGCGGTGGAGCTGACCGGCTGGGGCCTCCAGGAGCACACGGTGCCCAGCTCCGAGGCCCGCGGCGCCCACGCCTTCGAGCCCGTGCTGAAGGGCCCGGCCGACCTGGCGAAGCTGCGGCACCCCGACGTGGTCTACGACGAGGCCGCCACGGCCGAGCGCGTGCAGCGGGCGGGGGACCTGCTGGGCGACATCCTGAAGGTCCGGCGGCGGGGGATCGCGCACGTGAGCTTTCACCTGGCATCGCAATACCTGCGCCTGCGTGGGCCCAGCGCGATGCTGATGGACATGGTGGATGAGCCGGGGATGGTCCACGACGCGATGGCGTTTTTCGCCGAGGGGCATCGGCGGATCCTCGCCCAGTACCGCCAGCTCAATCTGCTGGACGTCAACAACGACGGCACGTATCACAGTTCCGGCGGCAACGGATACACCGACCAGTTGCCGGCGGCGGGGTTCGACGCGGGCCGGGTCCGGCCCTGTGACATGTGGGCCAGCGCCGAGAGCCAGGAATTCGCCGGCGTCTCGCCCGCGATGCACCAGGAGTTCACCCTCCGCTACGAGGCGCCGCTGCTGGAGCCGTTCGGCCTGACCGGCTACGGCTGCTGCGAGGACCTGACGGCCAAGCTGGACCTGGTCTGCGCGGTGCCCAACATGCGCCGGATTTCGATCTCGCCCTGGGCGAACGTGGACGCGTGCGCGGCCCGTCTGAAGGGGGACTACATCTTCTCCTGGAAGCCCAACCCCGCCATGCTGGTGGGGCGGTTCGACGAGGACGCCGTCGCCGCCTACGTCCGCCACACGCTGGATGCCGCCAAGGCCAACGGGTGCGTCCTGGAGATGGTCCTGAAGGACACCCACACCTGCCAGCACCATCCGGAACGCTTCGACCGCTGGACCGAAATCACCCGCCGACAGATCGAGGAAGTCTGCCCCGAGCCTGTCTGAACAGCCCGCCCCTGGCTGAGGGTCTGGACGGCCCGCGGAGGGGGGGGGGTGTTTACAAAAACGCCGAATGTAAACACCCCTCGATCGCGTATAAAACCATTCCCTGCAATGGCTTATACGTGTTTCCGCCCTGTTGCCCTCCGGGCTGTGTAAACACCCCGGCCCGGATGCCCTGCCGCCGATTTACGAGCCCCTGATTCGCCGGTTTTTTTCCTTGACACGAGCTACTATACAGGTAGTATCTACTGCGCGTATAGTAAGTTTCTCAGGAGGCGTGATCGCATGAGCAGGGACAAGGGCAGGGACAAGACGCGGCCGTCGGACCTGGAGTTGCAGGTGCTTTCGGTGCTGTGGGAGGCCGGGGAGGCCACGGTCCGCCAGATCCGCCGGGACCTGCCGGACGGGAAGCCCCGGGCGTACACGACCGTCCTGTCGGTGCTGCAGGGGATGGAGCGCAAGGGCCTGGTCGGTCACAGCCGCCGCGGCATGGCGTACGTGTATCACCCGGCCGTCCAGCGGCAGAAGGTGCTGGGGCCGATGCTGCGCGAGCTGACCGCCAACCTGTTCGGCGGCCGGCCGGCGCGGGTGATGCAGATGCTGCTGGACGACGCCCAGATCGGCGAGGCGGACCGGCGGGAGATCCGCAGGCTGCTGGGCGAGCTGGACGACCGTTCGTAGTGTGCCCGTAAGGGCATCCTCGGGGAACGCTACGAACGCAGAAAACGCCTTACGGCGTCACTACGAACGCCAGGAAAGGGGAGCAATGATGATCGCGACGACGTGGGAGAACCTGTCGCTGACGCTGGTGCACAGCCTGTGGCAGGGGGCCGGCCTGACGGTGCTGCTGTGGGCGGGGCTGAAGCTGCTGCCGGCGACGCGTCCCAACGTCCGCTACGTGGCGGCCATGGCGGCGCTGGTGGGGGTGATGGTCTCGGGCATGGCCACCTGGCACGTGCTGTTGCGCGAGGAGGCCGTGAGGACCGGGCCGGTCGTGGCGGGCTCGGATGCGGCGCCGGATCACGGCGCCGCGGTCCCGGCGGCCGGTGGTGGTCAGATCGATCCGCCCGCTCCGTCTGAGTCGATCGCGTCGGCGCCCGTCGGCGTCACGTTCCGATGGCACGGCTGGGTGGCAGCGCTATGGCTGGCGGGCGTGGCGGCGATGCTGGTGCGGTCGGCCCTGTCGGTCCGCGGGGCCGCCCGGCTCAGCCGGCAGGCCGGGCCGCTGCCGGATCCGGGGATACGCGGCCTGGTGGACGAGCTGGCGGCGGCGATGCGGGTGGCCAGGCCGGTGCGGATCGGCGTCTGCCGCGCCCTGCATTCGCCGGCCGTCGTTGGGGCGGTCTGGCCGACGATCCTGGTCCCTCCGGCGATGCTGGCGGGCATGTCCGCCGAGCAGCTCCGGGCCGTGCTGGCCCACGAGCTGGCCCACGTCCGGCGGTACGACTATCTCGCCGGGCTGGTGCAGATGCTGATCGAGGCGGCGGGCTTCTTCAACCCGGCCGTGTGGTGGATCAGCCGGCAGGTCCGCATCGAGCGCGAGGCCTGCTGCGACGCGGCCGCGGTTGCCGCCGGCGGGGGACCGGTGCCGATCGCCCAGGCCATCGCCGCCTGGGCGCAGCAAGCGGGCGGCACACTCGCCCCCGCCCCGGCCGCATTGGCCCGCGGGCGCGCCGGCAGCCTGCCGGAGCGCCTCCGCCGGATCATCCATCCCGATCGCCGGCCGACGGTGCGGCTGTGCTGGTACAGCCTGGCGGCGATGCTGCTGGCCGGGGCGGTCGTGCTGGCGGGTCTGGACCGGGGGACCGCCCTGGCGGTGGAAGCGGCCGCCGCCCTGCTGAGCCCGCAGGAGCGGATGGAGCAGGTCGAGCGGGCGGGCAAGACCCACGGCCCCATCACCGAGGGGTCGGCGGGAGCGGTGCAGGTCATCGTCAGCGGGGTTTTGCGGACGCACGACGGCAGGCCCCTCGACGGCAAGCGGGCATATCTGAACTTCCGATCCGTGCGGCAGGGCTCCAGTCTGACCAAGGGCGTTTCCCCGGGCGGCACGTACTTCATGGCCGACGGGCGATTCCGCGTACCGGTCGAGTTCGGCGAGATTCGCGTGCAGGCCTGGTCGCCCGGCTACGCCTTGGCCTCCGCCGGGCCGTTCATGCCCGCTGACGGCAAGGTGGACGGTGTCGAGCTGGTTTTGACAGCGGGTTTCACCGGGAGGCTGAGGCTGGTGGACCCGGACGGCAAGGGCATCGGCGGGGCGTCTCCCTCGCTTTGGTACGCCTCCGGCACGACGGCGATTCCCTACGATGGCGAGGCCAAGCCGGTCACGGACGCCGACGGCCTGTTGTCCGTGCCGCACCTGGCCGATCAGCCGCTGCGGATGGACCTCCGCCACGACGGCTTCCAGTACGAGCAGTGCCCCGTCAACCTCACCCCCGAGGCCGTGACGACGATCCAGCTCCGCCGCGCCCGACCGGTGACGGGCAAGGTCATCTCCGCCGTCACGGGCGCAGCGGTCGCCGGGGCGAGCGTCAAGCTGCTCTGCCGCGAAGGCTTTGCCGCGGCGATGTATCACCCGGATGAGGAGAACGCGCCCGTGCTGGCCACCAGCGACGCGCAAGGGCGGTTCGTCGTCACCACGCTGCGAGACGACTGCCAGTACGAGCTGTTCGTCTGGGCCGCTGAGCACGGCTGTGTGTTCCTCCGTAGCGTTCGGGCCGGTCAGAAGGGCCTGGAGGTCAAGCTCGGGCCCGAGCTGTATGTCCGCGGACGGGTCAAGGGCCCGCTGGACAAGCTCCTCCGGCACCAGCGCCGGCCCTCGGTGATCTGCCGGACGAACGTGCGCCTCGGCGCGGAAGGGAACTCCAGCTATGGGTCTTTCCTGTACGCGCCGGTCACAATCCGCGACGGCGAGGGGAGTTTTGAGTTCCGCGGCCGCTGGCCGGGGCCGTTACGGATCGACGCGGGCGGAAAGACAATTCAGTTGGACCTGACCGAACCTGTCGAGGACCTGGTGATCGACCTGTCCGAGCCGTCCCCCGCCGCCCGGGCCAAACGGGCCGTCGTGATCCGGTTGGACGTGCCGGCCGGCGCGCCCGCCCCGACCGGCACGGTCCGCGTGGCCTTTACGCCCGAGCCGGCGAGGCAGGCCGTGGGGGATCACCTTCACGAGCTGCTGCCCATCGACAAGGGCCAGGTTCGCGTGGAGGTGGCCGCGCCGGGCCGGCTTGGCTGCACGCCCGAGGGCACGGTGGGCTACTGGTTCAAGGAGGTCGGTACCACCATCGCCGCCGGCGACGGGCCGGTGACGGTCAACGTGCCCTGCACCCCGGCCGGGGCGATCTATGGGCAGGTCCTCGAGGCCGATGGTTCCCCCGCCAACCTGACCGGGCCCAACAACGCGATGGTTTCGGTGGTGCAAGTCGTCCGTTCGCCCGCCGTCCAGGGCGCTTCTCCCGGCCTCTATCCCGGCGTCAAGAGCGAGGGCAGGTTCTTCGTCTCCCCGCTGCCTCTGGGCGGAACGTATCGCATCGTGGCCCACCGCGGGCACTGCTACGTGACGAGCGAGCCGATCGCGCTGGACGACCGCACGCCGACGCGGCAGATCCGGCTGCAGCTTGTGGAAGGCCTGACCTTCCCCGTGAAGGTGGAGACGCCTGAGGGGAAACGGGCCGTCGGTGTGCCGGTCAAGCTGATCTACGAAACCAATCACAGCCACAGCTTCGGCGGGCAGGAGAGGCGGACGGACGCCGAGGGGAAGGTCGCCTTCGAGCACGTCAATGCCGCCGCCCCGGGCGGATACCGGCTGCGGATCGACACTCGGCGGGACTTCAGGCCCATGGACAGCCAGTGCACGCCATCGGCCGACTGCATGACCGTGAAGCTGGAAGCGGGCCTGTCGGCCTCCGGCCAGGTCATCCACGCCGAGACCGGCCGGCCCATCCCCGAAGCGGAGGTCTCTGCTTACACCACCGCCTCGGGGCGGTACGAGAGCATCCCGGCCGAGGCCCGCACCGACGCGAAGGGCCGATTCCGTTTCAGCAACATGGGCCCGTACGTCTACCGCCTCCGCGTCAGCGACGCCACGGAGGACGGCGAACACCACGTCAATCCCCGCCAGCCGATGGAGCCCTGGGCTGTGACCGTGCGGGTGAACCTGCCCGCTTGGAGCGAGCTGAAACCGGCGCCATGACTGGAGGAGGCGCCGGGGATGTCGGCAACGCGGGTGCGCGAACGCCGGCCTGCAAGATAAGTTCATGTATCGTAATAGATTCTGGGTTTCTTCCTCTTGACGTATCCGGCAGGATCGGTTATAAGTAGCGTTTGACAAATGGGACGCCGAGCAGGGGTCATTGCGGGACTTTTCTTTCTGCTCGCCTCTCCCGCTGTCGGCTTGGCCGACCTGTCGTTTGTGTTCGGCGAGGCAGACGCGGTGAGGTGCCAGTATGTCCGCGCGCTGCCTGTCGAGGATGTGTGCGCCCCTCCGCGCGGGGGCGAGGGCGGGCTTCCATGCCGATGGGCGGAGCAACTGCCCCGGCTGCCCGTCGCGGCGCTTCCGCGGGTCGAGGAAGAGACGCACCAGTTCCGCGCGATGCCGGCGGGGCCCCCCAGCGCTTCGCTGTTCCTGGCGGCCCTGGCTGCCTTCGGCGGGTGGAGGCTGCTGCAGACCGGGCGGGGCCTGCACGTGGCCGCCGTACCGTACTGGTTCCACACCGGCGCCCCGGCCCGGATCGGCCGGACCGAACTTGTCACCCTGCGTGGAACGGACCTCGGTCCGATTCAACCATTGCCCCTGCACGAGCCGTCGAACGGCTCGCCTGTCCTTTCGTTCGCCGCCGCCGGCGTTTGGGGGACGGCCCCCGACGCATGGCGCTTTCTGACCGAAGTTGGCAGACGTGCTCCCCCTCCGGCCGCGGCCTGATGTTGGCCTGGGGCCCCTCTCGCGCGGCCGTTCGCCGGGCGTCAGCGCCTCGCATCCCCGGCGCCATGTCGGGCGCCGTCGTATTCCCGCCTGACGGAGGCGATGGAAGCTGTACTTTCACTGAAGGAGTGATTCATGGGCAAGAGAGGATTTATTCTCGTTGCCGTCATCGTCGGTTGCGGTTCGATGGCGATGGCGGACCTGAGCATTGAGGGAGACCCGATCGAAGGAGGATCGTGGAAACAGGGTTTCACGGAGGACAGTATTGGCACCTTTGACTATGTCGCCGTCCGGATGGTAACGACCGGCGACAGTTTCCAGACAGACCAGATCAAATCGATACAGGTGCATTCCTCGTTCAACAAGTCTGGTTGGGCGATGGATTGGCAGAACGATCCGGTTTACCCGACCATTGCTGCTGCCAAGGGATCGAACGTGACGAGCTTGGCTTGGAACATCCAGTTCGCCGGGACCAAGAGCAACACCTTCACGTTCGATTATGTGGCGCTGGATTACACCGATTCCGGATGGGTTCTCAAGAACGCCGCCCGGGCCACATGGGCTGGAAAGTGGATCATCACGAACTACCCCGGCGGGCAGGGGGCATGGTGGGTGCCCTCGACGCCGGAGCAGGTCGCCGTGCCCGCACCGGGCGCCCTGCTTCTCGGGGCGTCAGGGCTTGGTGTTTGGGGCGTTGTGAAGAGGCGCCTGGCGAGGTAAGCCGGCAGCGGCCGGTTACCGGAAGGCAGAACGCAGGGCAAGGCAGGGCGGGGCCTGGAACACGGGCCCCGCCCTGTTGGTTTTTCCCATCCGCACCGCCGCGATGCCACCAGGCCCCGCACGAAACCGGCTGCGGGGACCGGGCCGGTACGACAGCCCCGCCAAGACCTGGCAGGCGCCGAAGAGGATCCGCACGCCGCGGGCGGGGATTTGGCTGCCCTCCGGCCGTTGGCCGGGGCGGACAATTTGCGGCAGACTCTCTGCTGCGGGGGTCCGGCGGTATAGAATCGTGGTTGGCGCGGCGGCCGCGCTGCGCGCCGGAAGGAGTGCCGGTGTCGATGGAAGAGATTCCGCAGGATCGGTGCGAACGGTTGGCCGAGGGCCTCTCGGGGCGCGTGGCGGGGGAGGTGTACGCCGACCCGGTTCGCCGGGCGCTGTACAGCACCGACGCCAGCGCCTACCAGATTCGCCCGGCCGTGGTGGTCCTGCCCCGCTCGGCCGACGACGTGTCGGCGGCGGTGGCCTTCGCCGCCGCCGAGAAGCTGTTCATCGGCCCGCGGGGAGCGGGCAGCGGCCTGGCGGGGGAGTGCCTGACGCCCGGGATGGTCCTGGACTTCACCACGCACATGAACCGCGTGCTGGCGGTGGACGCGGAGCGGTCGTCGGCCGTGGCGGAGGCGGGCTGCGTGTTCGAGGAACTGAATAACCAGCTCGCCCCGACGGGCAAGTTATTCGGGCCCGACCCGGCCAGCGGCAACCGCGCGACCATCGGCGGGATGGTCGGCAACAACTCCACCGGCGCCCACTCGCTGGTGTACGGGCACACGTCCGACCACGTCCGGCGGATCGAGGCCGTGCTGGCGGACGGGTCGCGCGCGACCTTCCACGCCGACGGGCGGCTGGAGGGAGACTCCCCCCTGGCGGGACGGATCCGCCGGGAGATTCCGCCCCTGCTGGCCGAATGGGCGGACCGGATCGAGGCCTGCTGGCCGAAGGCCCCGCGGAACCGCGCGGGCTACGCCCTGAAGGGCACGCTGCGCGACGGCCAAGTCAACTGGGCGAAGCTGCTGTGCGGCAGCGAGGGCACGCTGGCGGTATACACCTCCGTCGAGCTGGGCCTGCTGGACGTCCCCGCGCACAAGACGATCGTCCGGGTCAACTTCGACTCCCTCGAGGCCATGTCCCACGCGCTGGCGCCGATCGTGGCCGCCGGGGCGAGCACCTGCGAGCTGATGGACTCCGAGATCGTACGCCTGGCCCGCCAGGCCTATCCCCAGGACGCCGCCGTCCTGCCGGACGTGCCCGCCTTCCTGATTATCGAGGTCGACGGGCGCGACGAGGCGGAGTTCGCCGCCAAGCTCGACCGCATGCTCGCCACCGTCGGCGCCCAGGAGGGCCTGGTGGGCGAGCCGAAGGTGCTGGACGACCCCGCGGACCGCGCCCGGCTGATGTCCGCCCGCACGAAGGCGGTGCCGCTGCTGTTCCGGCGGCGCGACGGCACCAAGCCCATCCCCGTCATCGAGGACGTGACCCTGCCGGTGGAGCGGATGCCCGCCTACCTCGACGGCCTGCGGGCGATCGCCGCCGACGAGCGGGTGGTCCTGGCCTACTACGCCCACGCCGGCGACGGCGAGCTGCACATCCGCCCGTACCTGAACCTGTACGAGAACGAGGACCGCCGCCGGCTCCAGCGGCTCGCCCGGCGGACGTTCGAGCTGGCGTGGGGGCTGGACGGGTCCATCTCCGGCGAGCACGCCTGCGGGCTGGCCCGAAGCGGCTACCTCGCCCGGCAGTTCGGCCAGGTGTACGAGCTGTTCGGGCTGGTCAAGGACATCTTCGACCCCGCCGGGCTGCTGAACCCTGACCGGGTCGTCACCGACGTGCCTGGCGAGGACCTGCTCGTCCGCGACCTGCGGGCCGATTACGCCCTGCCCGCCCGGGCGCCCGGGACCATCCTGCACTTCGACGGCGACGAGTTCGTCGTCGAGCCCGACCACTGCAACGGTTGCGGGGTCTGCCGCGGGATGGAATCGGCCGCCCGGATGTGCCCCGCCTTCCGGGCGACGCGCCTGGAGATCGCCACGCCCCGCGGCAAGGCCAACCTGCTGCGGAATCTGGCCTCGGGATACCTGGCGCCCGGGGAGGTCGGCGACGAGGACGTCCGGGCCCTGACCGACTTCTGCCTGGGCTGCCAGATGTGCGCCCTGGAGTGCCCGTCGGCGGTGAACGTGGCCAAACTGATGGCCGAGGTCAAGGCCCGCCTCGCCCGCGACCTGGGCCTGCGCCGGGCCGAGGCCGTCCTCAGCCGGGGCGAGTCGATGGGGCGGTTCGGCAGCCTGTTCGGCGCGGTCGCCAACGTCGCCCTCCGCGTGCCCGGCGCCCGGTGGGTCATGGAGAAGCTCACCGGCGTGGACCGCCGCCGGCCCATGCCGCCGTTCGCCTTCCGGTCGTCGCTGGGCAAGCTCCGCCGCCACGCCCGCCGGGTCGCCCCGGCCAACCCCGCCGAGCGCGTCGCCTACTTCGTGGACCTGTTCGGCACCTACCATGACCACGCCCTGCCCATCGCCGTGGTCGATGTGCTGGCCCACAACGGCGTGGAGGTGGTCGTCCCCGACCAGAAGTCCGCCGCCATGCCCATGCTCGCCTACGGCGACGTCCAGGCCGCCCGGCG
>DASRZG010000080.1:0-3005 GCA_035686585.1 Phycisphaerae bacterium | reverse complement strand
ACGAGGTCGTCGACGGCCTGATAGACGTCGTTGAAGCTGCCGGGAAACTCAGCGAGATCCCCGTAGGCCCTTTCGAGGGATTCGCGGTTGCTCTCATCGAGGTCGCCGGACCAGTCCCGAACCAGCGCCCCCGACAGACTCGCCGCCGCACAGAACAGGTCCGCCCTTCGGAGGCCCATCTTCATGGCCCCGTATCCGCCCATGGACAGCCCCGCAACGAAGTTGTCCTCCCGGCGATCGGAGAGCCCGAACAACTCGCGCGCCACGCGCGGGACCTCCTCGCTGATGTACGTCCAGTAGCGACCGCCGTGTCGCATGTCGGTGTAGCGGCTGAGATGGGCGGCCGGCATGACCACCGCCAGACCGAGCGGGGCAGCGTATCGCTCGACGGACGTGCGCCGCAGCCAGACCGTGTGGTCGTCCGATCGGCCGTGCAACAGATAGAGCGTCGGATGCTTGCCCGACCGCCGCTGTCCCTTCATGCCGATCTGCCCCGACGTGCGCCGGGGGAGGATCACGTTCATCGACATGCTGAGCCCGAGCACCTCGGAGAAGAAATCGCAGTGAATGAGCGCCATGTCGCCGGCTCCTTTACGTTGCGTGGGTCGAGCGAGCGATTCTCCCCGCTCCCGCCCCCCAACGCAAGCCGCCCGACGCCACGGATCGTGTCGTCTTCCGGCCAGACCAGCCCCATACCATCCTAAGAATTTCGGGGGAGATGCGCCAGTAACTGGCGGAGAGCAGTGGATGGAAGAGCCATACGGTGAGGCAGTAGCGACCCGAACCGGCCCCGAGCCGTGGCGGTTGGTCCGCGAGGGCGAACCGCAAGCGTCGGCAGGGGTGCGAGCGGGCTGGGTATGGAGCCGCGAAAGTCTCCTCCTTCCGGGGCGCCGAGGCTGTTCCCTTGAGCCGAAGGCAACACCGACGGCGTCGCTATCGCGAGACGCCGAAGGGCCCCGCGCGGTCGTAGACCCCATGCACGTTCGCAAGCTCTCTGCACGGGAACTGGGAGGTCCCGCCGCCGGCCGCGACGGAGATGGCGTCGCGGTCCGCGCCGTGAATCCTACGGGAGCAAGACGGCGATGAACGGCGGCGGGAAGTCTGACGGCCCCATAGTACCGAAGAAGCCCGCGAACAAAGGCGGCGGCAACCGGCTTGACGGCAGTCACCCGGCCCCGCCGCCGGCGGAGCGGGCCGAGGGAAGGGGGTCGGCCAAGGGCAATTCGCTTCGAGGCCCCGGAGGCCGGACGCAGGACCGGGTCGCCCCGCAAGAGGCATTGGAGCGGATACGGCAGGCAGTAGGGCGGGACAAGGAGAGACGGCTGACGACGTTGTGGCACCACGTCTATGACATCGACCGCCTTCGGGAGGAATACTTCGCCCTCAAGCCGCATGCGGCACCGGGGGTGGACGGTCAGACGTGGCAGGCGTACGGCGAGGCCCTGGAGTCGAATCTCCGGGACCTTTCGGACCGACTGAAGCGGGGTGCGTATCGCGCCCGCCCGGTCAAGCGTGCCTGGATACCGAAGGCCGACGGTCGGCAGCGACCGATCGGCATTCCGACGCTGGAGGACAAGATCGTCCAGCGGTCGGCGGCGTCGGTGCTGGGTGCGGTGTACGAGGAGGACTTTTTGGGCTTCTCGTACGGGTTCCGGCCGGGCCGCAGCGCCCACGACGCGCTGGACGCGCTGTCGGTCGGGCTGACACAACGCAAGATCGGCTGGGTGCTCGACGCGGACATTCGTGGGTTCTTCGACACCATCGACCACGAATGGCTGGTGAAGTTTGTGGAGCACCGGATTGCGGATGGGCGCGTGATTCGCCACGTCAAGAAGTGGCTGCGCGCCGGGGTGCTGGAGGACGGCAAGCGAATTGACGTGGAAGAAGGCACGCCGCAGGGCGGGAGCATCTCGCCGCTGCTGGCGAACGTGTACCTTCACTACGTGTTCGACTTGTGGGCACACCAGTGGCGTCAGCGGGACGCGCAGGGCGACGTGATCGTCGTGCGGTACGCGGACGACTTCGTGGTGGGCTTCCAGCACCGATCGGATGCCGAGCGGTTCCTGGCGGAGCTTCGGGAACGATTCGCGAAGTTCAAGCTGGAACTGCACCCGACCAAAACGCGGCTGATCGAGTTCGGGCGGTTTGCGGCCTCGAATCGGAAACGCCGCGGGATGGGCAAGCCGGAGACGTTCGACTTCCTGGGCTTCACGCATGTGTGCGGGACGACCCGGAAGGGGGCGTTTGCGGTGCTTCGGATTCCGATGAAGCGGCGGGTGCGGGCGAAGCTGCGGGCGATCAAGACCGCCCTGTGGCGGCGCATGCATCGGCCGGTGGCGGAGACGGGCGCGTGGCTGCGGTCGGTGGTGGGCGGTTGGCTTCGGTACTACGCCGTGCCGCGCACATACCGATACCTGAATTCGTTCCGACGGCACGTGATGTGGCTGTGGTGGCGGACGCTTCGCCGCCGCGGCGACAAGCGGAAGTCGTCGTGGGCCCAGGTGTACCGCTTGGCCGCGCGGTGGCTGCCTTCGCCCCGCATCCTGCATCCGTATCCCGAACAGCGCCTGGCCGTCAGGACCCAAGGCAGGAGCCCGGTGCGGTAGTTCCGCACGCCGGGATCTGTCCGGGGGGCGCCCCGCAAGGGGCGTCCCTACCGGGATCAGGGGACAGGGGACACAGGGGACAGGGGACACAGGGGACAGGCTACTTTTCTGATCGCTCCGGCGGCGGAACGTTGGGGCACCAGGCGCGTGGCGCAACCTTTCCGCCCGTTTGCTTTGGGCTTGCGGCTGTCAGCGTTCTGTCGGCGTCTCGATCATCCGCCACCCGCTGTTGCAGAGTTGCGGCCGCGGCCCCGTGGTGCGGCGATGCAGCGACGATACGCGCTGCCGGGGCGGAGGGCAAGGGGCAAAGGCTGTGACTTGGCGGTTGCCCGCGTGCGGATGCAGCGCTGGGTGATCGGCGAGCACGCGCCGGAATCCCGGCAACCCCGTTGGCGCCGG
>DASRZG010000079.1:0-11414 GCA_035686585.1 Phycisphaerae bacterium | reverse complement strand
TGACGGCGGCCGAGGGGTGGGCCATGCGGAACTTTCCGCCGGCGCCGACGTACAGGCCCGCCGTCGTCAGCGCGCCGCCGGAGATGGTGTAAACGCCGGTGGAGCCGCCGCGCTCGCCGATGCGGAGGCCGCCGCCGACGTCGACCGTCCCGCCGGTCTGGCTGAACGCGGCCGGCGCGTCGTAGCCCACCGTCAGGTCACCGCCCACGGACAGGCTGCCCGAAGCGCCAACGCTGTAGCTGCCGCTGCCGGCGCCGCCGGCGTGCCCGATCTGGAGGTTCCCGGCCACGGACACGTCAGGGCCGAAGCCGGTGAGCGTGTTCACCCGAAGTGTGCCGGCGGTCCAGACGAACGTGCCATGGGTGCACTTGCTCACCTGGTCGGCGATCACCAGGCCACCGTAGAGGAGGAACCGGCCCGTGACGGGGTCTGGGGTCAGGAGGTCTTTCCCGATCACGATCACGCCGTCACCGACGTCCAGGATCCCCCCGGAGATCTCATACGTGCCGTTGGAAAACCACGACAGCGCGCCGATGTTAAGGTTGCCGCCGACACGGGCCGTCCCGTCCGTCTGCGTGAAGCGCCCGGTGGCCCATTCATTGGGTATGGTCAGGTCGCCCGATGTGGTGAAGCTCGACTCGGCGCCCTCGAGGGTGACGGTTGCGGTGGAACTGACCCAGCCGCCGATGATCGCGTGTTCGGACTCCACGGCCCCGCCGTTGGAGACGGTCAGCTCGCCGGTTCCGCCATTGAGCGCGATGCTCAGGCTCCCGGTGATCAAGGTGGAGTCCGCACCGTTAACGGTGACCGTGCCATGGGAGCCCGCTCTATCGCCCACGCCGATGCCGTCGCAGGTGACGGCACCGCCGCCCCGGATCGTCAGTTCGCCGATCCCATCGTAACCAACATATATGTCCTCACCCGCCGACAACGTCGATCCGCCGCCGGCCACCGTGACCGTGCCATCCGAGCCCGGGTCTCTGCCAACGCAGACATCGGTGCAGGTGACGCTGCCGCCGCCCTGAACCGTCAGCTCGCCGGTGCCGGCAAGACCGACGTCAATGTAGCGGGCCGACCAGCTCGATCCGCCGCCTTCCACCGTAACCGCGCCGCTGGAGTTCGCCATCTCGCCAAGAACGCTCGGGACCTGGTAGAACTCGCTGGTGGTCAGAGCCGTCCCCCCGCGGACGGAAAGGGAACCGCTCCGGCTGTCGCCCACGGTCACCCTCAGCAGCGCCCCCTCCTGCACGGCGCCGTTGAGGATAAGCTCCGGCCCGCCAAACCCGTCCACCGTCAGGTGGGTGACGCCCGGGGAGTAGGTTCCGCCCTGGACGTACAGCCACCCCCCGGAGTGCTGCAGCGTCGCGCCGGGGACGCACACCAGCGATTGCGTGGTGACGATCCCGCCCGCCAGGTCGAGCAGGCTGTTGCTCCACAGCTTCAGCGTGCCGCCGACAGCGAGTTCCCCGGTCATGTCGACGTGGATCTCGCCGTGTCCACCAAGCGCAGTGGCCGTTCCCCCCACAAAGAGGCTGTCTTGGACGCTCCATGTCGAGGACGCCTCGTCCAACCGGTGCCCTAGAGTCACCGAGCCACTCGAGCCGGCAAACGCGCCCAAGCAACTCAGGGCGCTCTCCAACCGGCCTCCCTCCCTGACGCGCAGGGTTCCATCCCCGTACCAGCCGACGTGCAGCCAATAGCTCTGCCAGGTTGCGCCGGCGGTGACATCCGCCTCGCCGCTTGCTCCGGAGGCGTAGCCCAGGCAGGAGGCGACGGCCGAGAGCGTCCCGTTCTCAACCCACAGGGAACCGGCCATGCCCGCCGTGTCGCCCACGTTGACGCCAAAGCCCGAGGCGACCCCGATGGGCAGGGTCAGGGAATACGTGTGCCCGTTCAGATCAAAAATCGCCTGGTGAAGGCCGATCGTCATATAGAGGTTGGTGTGATCCTGGTTGAACGTGACCCGTCCGGCGTCCCACCCCCAATACCCGAACCGCGCCCCGTCGCTCGGGCCGGGGGGCCACGCCCAGAACGTGCCCGTTTCCACGCACACCCAGTGGAGCGTGTTCTCGAAGTCACCCGAACCGTTCACCCAGTAATGGTTCCAGTCCTCCCCCCGCACCGGCCCGGCGGCCCAAGCCACCAACACCACTGCCGACAGGAGCATCCCTGATCGTTTCCGCATCGTTGCACCCATCGCTTATCCTCCTTTGCCACGCCCACCGCCAGTACGGCATGGGCCCTGCACGTAACCCATCACGCACGAACAGACGGTGGCGCCCGACCGTGGGACACATACGCAGAATCCGTAACGCTGGGGGAACTCGGCCACGCGTCCTGGGGCAGATGCGACTAAGCGGCAACGCCTTGCCCCCGCAGCACAACCGCTCCCTCGGGGAAATGCCAGAGGGACCTGTATAATACCTCGGAGGCGGGCCGCCCTAAGCTCAATTCCCGATTTTCCTTGTGCCGGTTGCGTGCCGGCCGCCGGGGTATTCCCTCATCGCGATCTGGCACTTCGGATGTGAATCCGCCGCGGGGTTTCTGGTATCCTGCGGGCATGAAGATCGTTGTGTGGCTCATTCCGGCCTGCCTGGCGGTCGGGGCGGCGGCCGCGCTGGCGGTGTGGCGGGCGGGCGACGGGCCCGGGCGGGAACTGGCGGAGCGCCGGCCCGGGACCGACAATGCCCCCGAGGTCGTCGCCGCGCCGCTGGACGTTGCCGCCATCGGGACCGTCGAGACCGGCCCGGGCGCCCCGGCCGAGCTGGAGGGGTCCTGGCCAGGCTTCCGCGGGCCCGGAGCCGACAACATCAGCCCCGACCAGACGAAGCTGCTGCGACAGTGGCCCGCCGACGGCCCCAAGGTGCTCTGGCGGGTGGACATGGGCGAGGGCTACGCCGGAGCGGCCGTGGCGGACGGGCGCGTGTTCGTCTTCGACTACGACCAGCAGAAACGCGCCGACGCCCTGCGCTGCCTGTCCCTGGCCGACGGGGCGGAGATCTGGCGGTTCAGCTACCCGCTGCAGGTGAAGCGCAACCACGGCATGAGCCGGACCGTCCCCGCCGTGGCCGACGGGGTCGTCGTCGGCCTGGGGCCCAAGTGCCACGTGATCGCCTGCGACGCCGCCACCGGCAAGCTGCTGTGGGCCATCGACCTGCCGGCCGAGTACGGCACGAAGGTGCCGGAGTGGTACGCCGGGCAGTGCCCCCGGATCGCCGACGGGCGGGTCCTGCTCGCCCCCGGCGGGCCCGACGCGCTGCTGATGGCGGTCGAGCTGAAGACGGGGGAGGTCCTCTGGAAGACCCCCAACCCCCGCCACTGGGGCATGACGCACGCCTCGGTGGCGGTGATGGCGGCCGAAGGCAGGTGGACGGGCGTGTACCCCGCCACCGGCGGCGTCGTGGGGGTGGACCTGTCCGACGGGAAGCTGCTGTGGGAATACCCCGACTGGCGGATCGGGATCGCCAATGTGCCCACGCCCGTGCCGATCGACGCCGAACGGGTGTTCCTCTGCGGCGGCTACAACGCCGGCAGCCTCATGCTCCGCCTCCGCGCCGACGGCGGCGGCCTGGTCCCCAAGAGGCTGTTCAAGCTCCCCCACCAGGTCTTCGGCTCCCACCAGCAGACGCCGATCCTGTACGAGGGGCACCTCTACGGCGTCCGGCAGGACGGCCGGCTCACCTGCCTGGGCCTGGACGGGGAGGCCCTGTGGGCCAGCGACGGGCCGTACAAGTTCGGCATGGGCCCGTTCCTGATCGCCGACGGGGTGATCCTGGTCCTCGACGACGACGGGACGCTGACGATGGCCGAGGCCGTCCCCAGCGGCTTCCGCCCCGTCGCCCGCGCCGCCGTCCTCACCGGCCACGAAGCCTGGGGCCCGATGGCACTCCTCGAAGGCCGCCTGATCGTCCGGGACCTGAAGCAGATGGCCTGCGTCGACCTCCGCGCCGAGTCCACGGAAAAAGAAACGGATTGAACCACGAAGGGCACGAAGAACACGAAGGGGTGAAGAGGAATGGACAACCTGGTTGCCAGTCCGTGCTGCAATCCGGAGATGACGCTGGAGGAGGTGCTCGAGGCCTACTCGGCGATCGGCTTCCGGAAGTTCGAGG
The DNA here is from genome assembly GCA_035686585.1 of Phycisphaerae bacterium. Lineage (GTDB taxonomy): Bacteria > Planctomycetota > Phycisphaerae > SM23-33 > SM23-33 > DASRZG01. The sequence goes on along the minus strand of DASRZG010000079.1, from coordinate 7,302 downwards.
TGTTCACCAGTTGGGTGGCCTCCGCGTTCGACATCGACCGCGATCCGCCGTTCTACCTCGACGCGGCCGCGGCGGCGGGCATGCGCTTCACCTCGCTGCACCTGCCGCCGGTGGATGAGGCCGACGAAGGCTCGGTCGAGCGGGCGGTGGCGGGCGTGCGGTTCGCCCAGGCCATCGGGGCCGGGATCGTCCTGTACAAGGGCAAGACGCGGTCCGATCACATCCAGTTCGCCCCGTTCGTGCTGGACGAGGCCGAGGACGTGGGCGTCACGGCCGTGATCCAGAACCACGCCGGCACCGCCATCAACGACCTGGACGACGTCCGCGAGGTCCGGCGCGGCGTGGCGGACGAGCGGCTCAAGACGCTGCTGGAGGTGGGCCATTTCCACACCGCCGGCGTGGGCTGGCGCGAGGCGGCCGATGCCCTGGGCGATTCGATTGCCCTCGTCCACGTCAAGGACCAGGTCGGCCCCCAGTCGGTGCCCTTCGGGGCCGGCGAGATCGACCTGCCCGCCCTGTTCGCCCACCTCCGCGGCATGGGCTACGACGGCGACTACGTGATCGAGATGGAAGTGAAGGACCGCGGGAACACCCTCCAATACCTCGCCGACGCCGTGCGGTACGTCCGGCAGCGCTGCACGTAATCAATGGGCCGCAGCCGTCTCCGCCTGTCGGCTTCGCCGTGCGAACGAGACGCGGAGGACGCAGAGAGACAGCGAGGTTAGAAACAGCGAGAGGCCCGCTGCCTGATAGGCTCTGTGACCCTTCAACCACCTGCCTCCAAAGGAGACGAACGTGAGCGATCCTCGTATCTGCATTGTCGGCGCCGGCCGTCACGCGACGCGGCGGATCTACCCGTACATCGGCGCCGCCGGCGGGCAGTTGGTGGGCGTGTGCGACCTGGACGCCGAGCGGGCCCGGCGGAACGCACGGCGTTTCGGCGGCAGTCCGTACGCCGACGTGGACGCCATGCTCGACGCCGAGAGCCCCGACGCGGTGATGATCTGCATCGGCCCGGCCGCCCATGCCGAGCTGGCGGTGAAGGTGATGCGGCGCGGGCTGCCGGTGTACACGGAAAAGCCCCCCGCCCCCGATGCCGCCACGGCCCTGCAGGTCGCCCGCGTGTCGGCCGAGACGGGCCGGCTGTGCACCACCGCCTTCAAGAAGCGCTACGCCCTGGCCTACGAGCGGGCCCGGCAGTTCATCGAATCGGCGGGGTCCGGCGGGCTGCTGTCGCTGTCGGTCCTCCACGCCTGCGGCCGCTACGACAACCGCACCCCGCGGTCCGACCTGCTGCTGGACTTCGGCATCCACGGCATCGACCTGCTGGGCTATCTCGGGGGTGACGTCACGCGGGTCTTCGCCTTCACCGCCGACTTTCACGCCTACGCGGTGAGCCTGGAATTCGCCGGCGGGGCGGTGGGGACCTACAGCCTCAACGATGGGCGGTCCTTCCAGGTGCCGACCGAGGAGGTCGAGATCACCCTCTCCGGCGGCAGTCACATGACGGTGCACAACTCGTCCCAGTGGCGCGTGACCAACGAGGGCGCCCCGGCCGAGTGGCGCGAGCCGCCCACTTTCGTCGCCGGCGGCGACAGCGGCAACGACACGGGCCACCTGGCCGAGATCGTCGACTTCCTCGCCGCGGTTGCCGAGGGAAGGACCACCCGCTCGAACATCTACGAGAGCTACAAGTCCATGGTCCTCCACGACGCCATCCGCGAGTCCGCCCGGACGGGCAAGGTCGTGGAAGTCACCTACGCGCCCCTGGAATGAACTCCACGGATGACACGGATTTGTGGTAAGCAGAAGAAGCGATTTCCCCTCGCGTTCTTCGTGTCCTTCTCAGTCGCCCTCCAGCTCGAACTCCCTGGTCCCGGCCGAGTAGACCACGATCATGTCCGCGTCGTCCTCGCCGATGTTGACGGCGTTGTGGTAGACGCCGGCGGGGACGGTGATGGTGTCGCCGGGGCCCAGGATCACGTGCTCGTCGCCCACGGTGTGGTCCAGCCTGCCCGACAGCAGGTAGAGCACCTCCTCGCAGTTGGCGTGCCCGTGACGCGGGTTGGACTTGCCCGGCTTGATCACCACCCTGCCGACCATCACGCCCTCGGCGTTGCCGATCTCCCTGCCGGCCAGCCACCGCAACGAGCCCCAGTCCGTTTCCTTGTACTGCTCGCTGCCGCCGCAACCGCTCATGCGCCGTTCACTCCTTCCGGACCGTCATCGGTCGCGGGTATGGTACCGGGCAGTGGTGAACACAGCAACGCTTGCGTGGGCGCTCCCGCTTGCGGTTTAGCGAACCCAAGACGGGCCGGACCAACAGTGCCTTCTCTGCATGTGACTCCTTGCGATCATCCCCCCGCGATGGCAACATGGTCGGCCAGTCATGCCCGAGAAGCTCGAGATCGCGGACGTCCTTTCGCGGACGCGGACGTACCTGACAGATGCGCTGCTGCCATTCTGGCTGGAGCGGTCGCCGGACCCGCAGTACGGGGGCTTCCTGACCTACTTCGACCGCCACGGCCGGCCCACCGGCGAGACGGTCAAGACCTTCCTGATGCAGATCCGGATGCTGTACACGATGGCCAGCGCCCACCGCGCCGGCTACGGCGGCGGGCGGTGCGCGGAGCTGGCGGAGATGGGCGCGTCGTTCCTGCTGGACCATTACTGGGACGACGCCCACGGCGGGTGGGTCTGGATCGCCGACCGGGCGGGCAGGACGCTCAACGCCGCCAAGATCGGCTACGGGCAGTGCTTCGCCATCTACGCCTTCAGCGAGTACTTCCTGGCCACGGGCGACCCGCGCGGGCGGGCGGCGGCCGAGAGAACCCACGACGCCGTCATGACCCGCATGGCCGACCATGCCCGCGGCGGGTGGTTCGAGATCATGAAGCCCGACTGGACGCCGGAAGAGCCCGGGCGCCGGGGCGGCGATCGCAAGAGCATGGACGTTCACATGCACATGATGGAGGCCCTGACCACCTTTTACGAGATGACCGGCGACCTCGACCACCTCGCCAGCCTGGTCGACGTGATCGACCTGATCGAGACCCGGATGCTCCACCCGGACCACGGCACGGGCTACATCCAGTTCTCCCTCGACTTCCATCCCCTGCCGGCGATCCTGTTCGAGGTGGAATGGGGCCGGGACGCCGAACCGGCGGACGGGCAGGCCCGCCCGCTGGACTGCACCTCCTACGGGCACAACGTCGAGTTCGCCTGGCTGCTGCTGCACGCCGCGGACGTGATGGGGCAGGACCGGCGGGAGTTCGCCGGGGTGGTCAGGCCGATCTTCGATCACTGCGTCCGCCACGGTCTGGACCGCGAGTTCGGCGGGGTGTTCGTGGAGGGCCCCCACGACGGGCCGGCGACGGTCACGGAGAAGCAGTTCTGGCAGCAGGCGGAGGTGCTGGTGGGCCTGCTGGACGCGGCCGCCCTGTTCGGCGACGAGGCGTACTGGGACGCCTTCCGCAACGTGTACGACTTCGTGTTCGCCAGGTTCGTCCGGATGGAAGCCGGCGGGGAGTGGTTTGAGCGCCTCGACCGGCGGGGCCGGCCCATCGACGACGCCCTCGGCCACGCGTGGAAGATCAGCTACCACACCGTCCGGTCCATGATCCAGACGGTGAAGCGCCTGGAGATGCTGGTGGAAGAGAAGGATTGAGCCGCAAAGGGCAGAAACAACAGCAAATGTCGAATAACGAATATCGAACACCGCATGTCGAAGTGGGTGCAGCAACTTCGGTGTTCGTTATTCGGTGTTCGATATTCGATATTGCTGTCCGGAAAGGCCTCGCGTGTCGGGGTGTCCGTTCTGCCTTTCGTGATTCCAGTTGCCATAACTGAGAATCGGGAGAACTTCATGGCGAAGAGGAAGACGGTTCGGGTCGGCGTGATCGGCTGCGGGCAGATCGGGACGCGGCATATCCAGAACTACCGGCAGATGGGCAACGTGGAGATTGTGGCCGTCGCGGACATCAGCGCCCGTGCGCGGCGGGCGGGGGCGGAGGCGGCAGGCGGGGCGCTGGCGCTGGCGGACTTCCGCGAGCTGCTGGCGATGGACGAGATCGAGGCGGTGGACGTGTGCCTGCACAACAACCTGCACGCGCCGGTGTCGATCGCGGCGATGGAGGCGGGCAAGCACGTCTACTGCGAGAAGCCCATGGCCGGCAGCTATGCCGACGCCCTGGCGATGCACCGCACCGCCCGCCGGCGCCGCCGGAAGCTGGCGATCCAGTTGTACACGCTGTTCCTGCCGGAGACGAAGGTCGCCCGGCACATGATCGAGGCCGGGGCGCTGGGCAGGCCCTACTTCGCCCGCAGCGTGGGCTTCCGCCGCCGGGGCCGGAGCTTCGTGGACGGGTACGGCTCGCGCGACTTCGTGGACCGGGACGTCTCGGCCGGCGGGGCGCTGTACGACGTGGGCGTCTACCACATCGCCCAGATGCTCCACCTGCTGGGCAACCCCGCGCCGCGGACGGTCACCGGCTCGACGTACCAGGAGCTGGAGATGTACCCCGACCGCCGGCGCAAGAGCCGCTACAGCGTCGAGGAGCTGGGCCTGGGCTACGTCCGCCTGGCCGGCGGGGTCACGCTGGTGATCGAGGAGAGCTGGGCGATCCACCTGGGCTCGCTGGGCGCCGGCTGCATCGCCGGGCACAAGGCGGGGCTGACCTTCGAACCGCTCACGCTGCATACCACCACCGACGACGTGGAGGTGGACGCGGCCGTGCAGGTCAAGCAGACCGACACCCGCTGGCGGCAGGTGTACCCCGGCTACGCGGCCTACGAATCCGCCCAGCACCACTGGGTGGCCACGCTGGACGGCACGGCCGCCGAGCCCATCGACTCGGGGGCCGTGGCCCTGAACGTCATGCTGATCAGCGAGGGCATCTACCTGTCCCAGCAGCTCGGCCGCGAGGTGACCGCCGCCGAGGTGGCGAAGCGGTCGAAGTCGTCGGCGCTGAAGGTGTAGCGGGGGACGCGAACAGCAACAGCGAATATCGAATAATGAATATCGAATAACGAATGTCGAAGTGACTGCACGACTTCGACATTCGGTATTCAGTATTCGATATTCGACATTTTCTTTCAACACGACTCCGGGGTGGCTTCCCCTCAATCGTTCGTCCGAATCTCCGCCGCCAGAAGCAATCCGCCGCGGTCGGGGTCGAACCAGTAGCGGGTGACGCAGTCGAAGCCGGGGACCATCCAGGCGACGGGGACTTTGTCGCACCCGGCCGAGCTGGCCGGGAGCGTGGGGAACATGCCCCGGCCGGTCTCCGGGACGTAGACCACACCCTTGGAGCGGTTGAACTCCTCCCAGTTCTTGGGCTTGCGGACGGGGATCTCCGGCCAGGGGATGTCCTCCTTCGCCGCCCCCCACCGCTTGCCGTCGAATACCTGCCGCCGCAGCGTGTACGTGAACCGCTGGAGGCCCTCGACGCCGGCGGGGACATTCTCGGCCCGGGGGTTGCGGGCGGAGTAGACGCACAGCAGCCTCCCGCCGCCCAGGCCGCACAGGCTCAGGCCCTCGGCGTACACGCCTTCGGACACCATGAGCGGCTTGGACCACTTGCCTTTCTCGCACCGCACGTGGCCGATGATCTTCCGCCCCAGGTACGACGCCCGCGGGGCGTAGAGCACGTCGATCCGCTCCCCGTCGGAGACGACGCTGAAGTGATGGCCGATCCACGGCTCGGCGGCCGATGCCATGAATCCCCTGCGGACAGAGGTGCTGAGGGTCGGCCAGACGTCGCTGGTCGGAGCAGCAGGGATGTCTCTTCGGACGTCCACGCGCGGGGGCGCGGCGTCCCAGTTACTGATACCCACCAGCCGGACCATTCTCGGCTCATTCACTCCGTCCGCGATCGCCACCAGGGCGTCATCCCCGTCGGCGGCGGCGGAGCACTGGAACCGGCCCCAGGCGGGCCGGTCGATCAGGACGACGGGCTTGCCGACCTTGCCGGCGACGATCTCCGCCGCCAGCAGCCGGCCCGGGTTGTCGTCGGCGTAGACGATCACCCACCGCTTGCCCACGCGGACGATCTTGCGGTCCTTGGGCACGTCGGTCCGCGGATCGGTGCGGGAGTCGTTGATCGGCATGGGCTTGTAGTCGTTGGCGGCGGCTTGGGGGATCGTGGCCGGGTCGGGGACGCCCCTGGCGGCCTCGGCCGCGGCGGCCTTGGGGTCCATGGGCCCGGCCTCGACGCGGAGGTAGACCAGCTTTGGGTCGTCGTAGACCCATTTGTCGCGCCCGCGGGCGTCCTGGCCGGTCTTCCTGCCGGCCTCCTCGATCAGGAACAGTGGGAAGTATCCCGGTGCCTGCCGGTTGCGGGGCGCGACGTAGAAGCGGTGGATGAACCGGCCCTCCCCGGGCTTGTAAATCTGCCCGCGGCGGACGGCCTTCGTCCCGTCGAGCTCGTAGGCCACGATCCGCGTCCCCCGTGGCTCGCCGCCTTCGCTGACCAGGCAGAACGTCCGCTTGTCGTCGTTGACCAGCACCATCTTGCCGAACTCGCCCGACAGGAACACATCGTCGGACCACTCCCTGCCATCAAAGACCTTGTAGAGCTGTCCGCGGACCTTGTAGCTGAGCCCGGTGGCGAAGACCATCCGCCCCGAGCCGTCCTCCAGCACGTCCCAGGGGTGCCAGCTCGCCGTCCGCCGGCTGCTGTGGGGGAAGAACTCCCGCAGGGGCCTGGCGCGGGAGCCGTCGAAGTACCCCCACGCCGGCGGGGCGCAGTCCCAGAACGCCCAGAACCACGCCGGCCGGCCGCGATACGACCGCAGGATCACCACGCCCGTGCCGATGTCGCCGCTGTCGGAGCCGATGTAGACCGGCTCGGCCCAACTCCTCCCGCCGTCGTCGGAGTACGTCATCACCGGGTCGGTGCGGGGCTTGCCCTTCGTCCACTGGTCGCCGGGCAGGCTGTTGAGGTCGCGGGGCACGAAGTTGTACGTGCACCAGATGCGGTCGGAGCCGGGCAGGATCAGCAGCGTGGGCAGTTGCTGTATCCCCCCGCCGAAGGCCGCGAACGGCGTGGTTTCCTCCCCCACGTCCCAGCGGCCTCCGCCGGTCCGCATCAGCTTCCGCATGCCCACCTTGCCACTGTCGTTCTTGTAAGCGAGGTGGATATTGTCGCCGGCGTCCAGCGCCACCGAGGGCCCGATGCCCCGGGCCACCTCGACGGGCTCGGCGAACGTCCTGCCGTCCCGGCTGAGGACGTACCGGATCTGCCTGTCCGGCGTGGAGTAGAAGAACAGCAGGTGCCCTTCGCGCGTCACGGCTGGGCCGCA